>USKC01000301.1 GCA_900555195.1 uncultured Lachnospiraceae bacterium | reverse complement strand
GCGGCGGCGGAACCTTCGTTCTGAAGACCGTCTGAAAACGTCGGCACTTATGCAGCGTCCTTTGCTGCATTATGTGCCGCTACGTTTTCGGCCGAGCGAGAGCGTGTCTTCAGAACGAAGGTTCCGCCGCCGCCTGCAGGTTCAGGGACAGGGCCGGATGGGAAGGGCGGGTGCATGCAGAGGGGAGCCTTCATTGCCGGCAGTTCTCCTGTTGAACCGGACGTTGGTCTTTGCTATAGTAGTCTTAGATTTAAGCTGCGGATTGATTTAGAAGGCAGACAAATGGGAAAAGAGAGCGATAGAACAATGAATAAAAAAAAGAACGGCCAGAACCAAAAATATCCGGAAGAGAACGCTTATTCACAGCCCCGTGAAAAAGCGGGAGTTCCCGGGACGCGGGAAATTCAGAAAAAGCTGCTGATACTGCAGGAAGATCTGATCTGCGAATGCAAAACAACAAAGGACGCGGACGGTTCCTTCCTGTTTCATTGCCATGATGGCTGTGAAATTTTTGTGCTGCTGGAAGGAGAAGTGGACTTCTATACGGAAAATGACGGAAAACGTCTGAAACGGGGAGATGTGGTCTGCATACCTCCCTATGGTTTTCATCGCGGTGAAGTGCTCAGTCCCGAATTGTATGACCGCATTGTTATCAACATCAGGGATGATCTTCTGAAGTCTTTATCCACAGCCAGGACGGATCTATCCGCCTGTTTCTATCTCTCTTCCCAAAAGCTGAACTATCTGCATCTGACGCAGGAAGAACTTTCCCGCTTCGCTTCCCTGTCGGCCTCTCTCCAGGATGCGCTGTCTTTCCGCCATTATGGAGATGACGTGTTGGCGGACATTCTGCTGCGTCAGATCCTGCTGCTGTTGAACTGCCTGGCCCCTTCTCAGCGCCTGCCGGAATATTCCGGCATTATGCCCCGGTTGGTGGCGGATGCTTTTTCCTATGTGGAAGAGCATCTGACGGAGGAACTGTCCCTGCCCGCTATAGCTGAATATCTCCATCACAACGGGACCTATATCAGCCGCTGCTTCCGCCAGGTGATGGGCGTCTCCATACAGCAATATATTATCGCCAAACGAATCGCCCTGGCACAACAGCTGCTGCGCCAGGGCCACTCCCCGCAGGATGTCTGCTATATGGCAGGCTTCCGCAATTATTCCCATTTTTCCCGCACCTTTTCCCAGGATGTGGGGCTTTCGCCCAAACAATACCAGAAACGGCTGTATCAATCATAGGAAAGTGCGTTTGTTTTCTCAGCGATAAACGGCACTTAATAATTTATGCCCTGTACGGCCAGTTTTCCATCCACAACGCTGAAAATAATGTTCGGTCCATCCCCTGTGGACAGAACGAATCCGGCCATGCTGGGAGGAAGGTTATTTTCATCTGCCCCTCCTACCGATTCTATCAGCTCCGGGGTAAAAATGCGCTCCGCGCCAAGCTCCAGGAACTCTTCCTTGGAATTGACAGTCATTCCTCCATCCAGTCCAATATATACAGGAAATGATGTCAAATCTGCCAGAGCTTCCAGATCCTGATTTGCAACCGCATCTTTGATCTGTTTTCCATATGCAGCCGCCGCTGCGGCATCCACCGCAAAGTTATCTTCATACCCTGCTTCCTGTCCGGCAGCCGTTTCTTCTGCCGCTTGAGAAGTACCTTCTGTAGCTTCCTGGGCAGTGGTATCCTGTGCAACGGTATCGTCCTGCGTCACAGCCTCACTCTGCGCAGGTTCGGTCTCTGCCGCTTCCTGCGATACAGGCACGCTTTCCGTTTCCGCCTGTGAAACAGAAGCTTCTTCCGACGCCTGCGTGGATATGGTTTCTGTCGTCATATCCTCCGGTTGTGCTTCCTGTCCGCACGCCGCGAGCGCCAAACTCATCAGTCCTGCCATCAATATTCCTTTTGCTTTTTTCATATTCCTCTCCTTCCGCCGCTTGTGCATATCCATTCAGGAAGACTGAAACGTCGTACTTTCTTCCAGCGGCATTTATCATTCATTCTGTCCGCATAAGCGGCTTTAAAATCAGGAAGCACGCGTACAATAACGCACGCCTCCTATTTGCTACATCTTCCGGCCCGAAGGCCGGAAGAACATCAGCCCATTTTGGGAATTTCAAACTCGATCTCCCCGGCAGAACCGGGCGCGATCTCATATTTATCAAAAACAATCACCGGATTCCCTTTTTCATTCATATAGAAATTCGTTTCCTCTGTAATTCCAGAAAATCCGCCTTCCTCCTGTGAAAAGAAGGTAATCCCTTCCTCTTTTTCCATCTGTGCCATCTGTTCCCGGATAGAAGCATCAGCGATCGCAATATAATCCTCTCCCAGCACATCCTGAAGGCTGATTCGCTTTCCTTCTTTCAGGTCGAGATTATAATAATAGGTCTCGCTGTAAGCGGAAGTCCAGTTCTCCGTACCTGACACCGTAAAGGACAGATAATCTTCCGTCTGAGATTTAATCTCATACCAGACACGAATCTGAATATTGTGGGCTTCCCACTCTTCCTGTGTTCCGCCTGTTTCCAGAAACGCTTTCTTATACTCCTCTGCCCGCTGTATGGCCGCCTGCGCATATGCTTCACACCGTTCCAGAATTTCCTGATTCACTTCTTCTGCCAGCCCGGTATCCTCTTCAATGGTTTCAATCGCGGGAATTTCCACCGCAATGCCCATATCCGCATCTTCCTTTACATAGGAGCGGAAAGTCAAAACCCTTGCCACAGCGCCAAGCACCGGAATTTCTCCCATTTCCTGGGCAAATGCCGTATTGGTATTGAGCGCCAGCGTAAAGAGGGCTACCACAGCCGCCGCTGCCCAGGCACATCCCTTCATCCAAACGACTTTTCCTCTTTTACCGTCGGCAGCCGCCTCCTTCACACGTTCCGGGGCCGAATCTGCTATCAGTTTCTCCAGCCTTTCATGCAGTTCCTCCGGAACCTGAATCTCATCATATCGCCTTTTCGCCTCTTCCATTCTACTCATCATTCCGCCTCCTGAAGTTCTTCCTTCAACAGTTTCAGTCCCCGATACAGCTTTGCTTTTACTGTATTCAGGTTCATTCCGGTGATTTGCGCGATCTCCTTTAAGGACAGTTCTTCATAAAAGCGAAGCTTTATGATCTTCTGCGCATCTTCCGGAAGTTGATTGATCTGATCGTAAAGATCTTCTCCGGTCTCATATCCCTTTTCATAATAAGGCGATTCCACATGCGCATCTTCTCCAGCAGGGCTTTCCAAGCGGTATTTCTTGATTAGAGAAATGCTCTCATTGACCAGGATGCGGTAAAACCAGGTTTTCATTGCGCCTGCCTCCCGCAGTGAACCGTAGTTCCCCAAGGCCTTGCAAACGGCATTCTGGACAATATCCATCGCGTCCTCCCGGTTGCCCGCATAGCTGTATGCCAAACGATAGAATCGATCCTGATTTTCCAAGATATAATTGACCAGGCTCTCATACATTTCCTGTTTCATAATGCATCTTACCTTTCCTCAAGCCGCCCCTCTGGTTCGGCGCGCCTTTTATAATAGGCGGCGGCATCTTACTTCTTCAAAGATTCCACTGCAGTTCTTCCAACCCAGCGGGAAGGGCTGCTGTATGGAACCTTTTATATTATAGACAAAAATGGGGGATGGAAAGTTGCAAATTAAAAAAAGAATTTATCTTTAATGATTACATTGCCATAATGGGAAAAATAACTGCTTAAACTCCGAATGAACGAGAAGTCATTTCAAAAACTGGCAAATATTAAAAAATACTTGTTTGGGATAATAATTGCATCCGACTGCTGAATATGCTATAGTTAGAGTAAAGAAAGGGAAAGCCAGAGACACATGGCCCGCCCTTGTATAGTTAATCTTTTAGCCTCAAACGAGGCCAGCCGTCAACTATTGGGCTAGTTGGCGGCTATTTCTTTTCCCCGAAGATCGTATAGCACAATCCTACTAGAGTGATCATGAGTATACAAAACTGTATTAAGTCAGCATATGTAACCATGATTTATCCCCTCCTTCCTCTTTGGATTCCGGAGGGTTTATCCCTCCGTTTTATCTGAAGTTGGAGGGCAGGCCGCCTATATGTGCTCTGGTTTCCCATAGGGTCAGTATATCACTGAGCATCGTATTAAACAATCGTT
>USKC01000300.1 GCA_900555195.1 uncultured Lachnospiraceae bacterium | reverse complement strand
GAAGGCGGATGCCCGTGCTTGGGGAACCGGGGCACAAACAAGGGAGACAAAACGGCATAGGCGGAGGGCTGAGCAGTAACCCGGTCATTGCAATGCCGTCCTGTTTCTATTGACGCAGCCGCATTTCTTCTATAAACTAATGGTATATGCGGTCTTCAATCCTTTTGCCGCATCAATTCATCTACAGGGGGGAATACCAATGGAAAAAAGAGAAACTTTTTCATCCCGGCTGGGATTCATTCTCATTTCTGCCGGCTGTGCTATAGGGTTGGGAAATGTCTGGCGTTTTCCGTATATCACGGGAAAATACGGCGGAGCCGCATTCGTGCTCATCTATCTTCTGTTCCTCGTTATTCTGGGGCTTCCCATCATGGTAATGGAATTCTCCGTAGGCCGTGCCAGCCAGAGATCTGCAGCCAGAAGCTTTCATGTGCTGGAACCCAAGGGAACCAAATGGCATCTGCTTTCCTATCCCGCCATGGCAGGGAATTATCTGCTCATGATGTTTTATACCACCATCGGCGGATGGATGCTTTCCTATATCGTCAAAATGCTCCGCGGAGAATTTGTCGGCCTTACGCCGGATGAGGTGAGCGGAGTGTTCAATCAAATGCTCTCGTCCCCTCTGCCCATGCTTTTCTGGATGGTGGTCACCGTATTGATCGGCTTTTTTGTCTGCAGCTTCGGTCTGCAGAAGGGAGTAGAACGTATCACAAAGGTGATGATGGGTGCGCTGTTCATAATCCTCATTATCCTGTGCATCCGCAGCGTCACGCTTCCTGGTTCCGCTGAAGGGCTGCGTTTCTATCTGCTTCCGGATTTCAGCAAGATCTCAGAATATGGGCTGTTTGAAGTGGTATTTGCGGCCATGGGGCAGTCTTTCTTCACGTTGAGCCTTGGAATAGGCGCCATGGCCATATTCGGAAGCTATTTCCCCAGAGAACATACTCTGACCGGCGAATCCATCCGCATCTGCGTCCTGGATACCACCGTTGCTTTCCTCTCAGGCCTGGTAATTTTTCCCGCCTGCTTCGCTTTCAACGTGAATCCTGGGGAAGGGCCCGGGCTTGTATTCGTCACGCTTCCCAATATCTTCAATCAGATGGCCGGCGGCATGTTTTTCGGCGCTCTCTTTTTCCTTTTCATGAGTTTCGCCGCCCTTTCCACCGTCATCGCTGTTTTCGAGAACATGATCAGCTTTTTCATCGATCTGTTTGGTTGGTCCAGGCGCAAATCTATTCTCGTGAACCTGGTGCTGATACTTGTCCTGTCCCTTCCCTGCGTGCTGGGCTTTAATCTCTGGAGCGGATTTGCTCCTCTGGGAGAAGGAAGCACCATTCAGGATCTGGAGGACTTTATCGTATCCAATAACCTGCTGCCTCTGGGAAGTATCGGCTATCTGCTCTTCTGTACCAGCCGCTACGGCTGGGGCTGGAAAAATTTCCTGGCTGAAGCGGACACCGGAAAGGGTGTCAAATTCCCTGCCTGGGCCCGTTATTATCTCAGCATCGGCCTGCCTTTGATCGTCCTGTTCATCTTTGTGATGGGCTATATTCAGAAATTCGGAGGCTGAGGATGCAGGGCACTGTTGGACTGTCAGGTATCCGGCAATCCCCTTTTTCCAGCCGTATTTTGCATAAACGGATTTCTGCCTCTTCATGAGGCTGCAAATAATCCCGCCAGGATCACGCTGGCCGCGACCCCTGCCGCTGTGGCAAGAAGGGCACCGGCCAGCGTGTATCTTGTTTTAGTGACTTTTGCTGCCATATAATATACGCTCATCGTATAGAAGCAGGTCTCCGTGCAGCTTAAAAGGATGGATGTCATCATTCCAATTCGGGAATCTGTTCCATATGTTTTAAAGATATCCAGAACCAGCCCGGTAGCAGCGGAAGAAGAGAACAGCTTTATAATAATCACTGGGACAATCGGTGCTGGAAGGCCAATCGGCTCCGTCAGATGCCCCAGCAGGCCGCCGAAAAATTCCAGAAATCCGGAAGCACGAAGGATACCCACAGCCATCATAAGCCCAATCAATGTCGGCATGATATCCATGACGGTATGAAACCCATCCTTCGCCCCTCTGATGAAGTCCTCATAGACATTGGTATGGTGAATCACGCCATATGCCACAATATAAAAAATGATCGCTGGTATGATGATATTGGATAAATTGGCCAACGCATTTACCATAAAAGTGCTCCCGCCCTGCGATGTGCCATTGGCGCATCGTTCACCTTTTCTAATTATATATGCGCCCTTCTTCCAGCGTATCCATACGCACTTCTGTTCCATTCCATATCCGGTTCTTTTTTCATCCGTTCTCGAATACATAGAATAAAAAAGAAAGCTCCCCGCCATCATCGGCCGGGAGTCCATCGGAGGAGTATGCTGAATTATATCTGGGCCGCTATGATCGCCCTCGGCGTCATATATGGCGCTTTCACAGGCAACATGGAAGCGGTCGCAAACGGGGCGCTTGCATCTGCTCAGGAAGCGGTTGAACTGTGCATCACCATGATCGGCGTCATGGGACTTTGGGTGGGATTGATGGAGATCGCCCGAAAATCCGGACTGATTGACTCCTTAACCCGGGGCATCCAGCCCTTTGTTTCCTTTCTTTTCCCCAACATCCCCAGAAACCATGCTGCGCGGGAATATATCTCCACGAATATCATCGCCAATCTGCTTGGCCTGGGCTGGGCCTGCACTCCGGCCGGACTGAAGGCTATGGAAGAGCTGGCAAAGCTGGAAGCGGAACGCGGCAATCCGGAATACCTGAACCCCAAAAGCAAGATCCGCTGCGCGAGCAATGAGATGTGTACCTTTCTGATCCTCAACATCTCTTCCCTCCAGCTGATTCCGGTTTCCATCATCGCCTATCGCAGCCAGTATGGCAGCGTGAATCCCACCGCGGTCATTGTTCCCGGACTGATTGCCACTTCCATCAGCACAGCAGTGGCTATTCTCTATTGCAAAATAAAAACGCGGGGTACTTGACCCCGCTGCTTTTGTTCGCTGAAACCTTATGGCCTATGCGCGCATACATCCTGCCAAATCCGTTCGACAGCATCTGTCACGCTGAGTTCCTGATAATTTCCTCTTAAAATAATTAGCTTTGGCATAATAAGCTTTCAAGCACCTTCCGCATCTCAGATTACTTTGGAAAGGAATTCCCTCAGCCTCGGATTCTGCGGATTGTCAAAGAATTCCTTAGGTTTATTCTCCTCTTTAATCTGTCCGTCATCCATGAACAGCACGCGGCTTCCCACCTCTTTGGCAAAGCCCATCTCATGGGTGACAATCACCATGGTCATGCCATCGGCCGCCAGGTCAGCCATTACACTCAGCACCTCTCCTACCATCTCCGGATCCAGCGCACTGGTTGGCTCATCAAAAAGCATCACGTCCGGATGCATGCAGAGAGAACGTACGATTGCGATTCTCTGTTTCTGCCCGCCGGAAAGCTGCGCGGGATATGCACTCGCCTTCTCCGCAAGCCCCACCCTTTCAAGCAGGCTCATCGCTTCCTTCTCCGCTTCTGCTTTGCTCTGTTTCAGAAGCTGGATCGGAGCCAGCGTCATATTCTGCAGGATTGTTTTGTGCGGGAACAGATTAAAATGCTGGAACACCATTCCGATATGCTGCCTGTATTTATTAATGTTCGTTCTCGGATCCGTAATATCTTTCCCCTCAAAGAGGATCGTCCCCTTCGTCGGCTCTTCCAGCAGGTTCATGGAACGCAGGAAGGTGGATTTACCTGAACCCGAAGGCCCCACAATAACCACCACTTCCCCCTGGGAAATGGTAGTGTTAATATTCTTAAGTACTTCAACCTCTCCAAAGGATTTGCATAATCCCTTCACTTCAAAGAGAACCTGTCCGTCAACGCTCACTGGTGCGAAGCCTCCTTTCAAGTCTCGCAACGCCTGCTGCCAGCAGGGACACAATTGCCAAATAGATACATGCCACCGCAATCAAAGGCATGAATGCGGAATAGGTCTGACTTCTGATAACATTTCCTCCATGCGTCAGATCCGTCAGCGCAATATAACCGCTGATGGAGGTTTCCTTCAGCAGAACAATGATTTCATTTCCAAGGGCAGGAAGCACATTCTTCAGCGCCTGCGGCAGGATGATATGCCACATGGTTGCAGGGAATC
>USKC01000299.1 GCA_900555195.1 uncultured Lachnospiraceae bacterium | reverse complement strand
ACGGAACCGCCGATATCGGAAACGCTTCCAGAAACCTGACCGACGAGGAGAAGGCCAACGGAATCGTGGAGAACATCGTAGCAATCGACGGAATCGCCGTTGTAGTAGATCCCGCCAACGAGGTATCTGACCTGACCAAGCAGCAGCTGACCGACATCTACACCGGAACCGTAACCAACTGGAGCGAGGTTGGCGGAGCAGATCAGCCGATCATTGTAGTAGGAAGAGAAGCTGGTTCCGGCACGAGAGGTGCTTTTGAAGAACTGCTTGCAATCGAAGATCAGTGCGCATATGCGAATGAGCTGGACAGCACTGGTGCGGTTATGGCAAGGGTAGCTTCCACTCCCGGAGCGATCGGTTATGTATCCCTGGATGTTCTGGATGATACCGTTAAGACGGTTGCCATCGATGATGTGGAGCCCACTGTGGACAACATCAAAGGCGGAAGCTACAGCCTGAGCAGACCTTTCGTAATGGCTACGAAGGGTGAGATTTCTGAGCAGAGCGAAGCGGTACAGGCAATCTTCACTTACCTGGCTTCTGATGACGGAAAGGCACTGGTAGAGAGCGTTGGTCTCATCACGGTTGACTAATTAAAAATACGGACACTGGATATGGATTTCTTGCGAGGCTCTGTGTAAACAGGGCCTCAAAGAGGGTAAGCCTTAAAAATAAAGGTTAGGTAGATAAAATGAATGATTCTCTTTCAATCATACATGGCAAGCATGCGAAAGGCGCCGTAGAAACAGCTGCTAAAATTATTTTTACGGTCTGCGCCTTCTTTGCAGTTCTTGCAGTTTTCTCCATTACATTATATATGGTCATCAACGGAACGCCGGCGCTGTTTAAAGTGGGCCTGCTGGATATTCTGTTCGGCACGGTATGGAGCCCTTCTGCGTCGGAACCCAGTTTCGGTATTCTTTATATCATTCTTACAAGTATTATAGGTACATTCCTTGCGATTCTTATCGGTGTGCCGATTGGCGTTTTGACCGCTGTATTTCTGGCAGAAGTGGCGCCCAAGAGGCTGGCGGCGATCGTAAAGCCGGCTGTTGAATTGCTGGCGGGAATTCCTTCTGTTATCTATGGTCTGCTGGGGGTTATGATTCTGAATCCCTTGATGTATAAACTGGAGCTTTTTATTTTCAGAGGTTCCGAGACACATCAGTTTACCGGAGGCGCGAACCTGATTTCCGCTGTAATCGTATTGGCGATTATGATACTGCCTACGGTAATCAATATCAGTGAATCCGCGCTGAAAGCGGTTCCGCCGGAATATAAATCTGCGTCTCTGGCTTTGGGCGCTTCTCATATTCAAACCATTTTCAAGGTAATGATTCCTGCAGCAAAATCAGGAATCGTAACGGCAATCGTGCTCGGTGTGGGAAGAGCGATCGGCGAAGCGATGGCTATTACGCTTGTGTCCGGAAGCTCCGTGAACTTCCCGCTTCCGTTTAATTCGGTCCGGTTCCTTACCACGGCAATCGTCAGCGAGATGGGATACGCTTCCGGCCTTCACAGAGAAGTCCTGTTTACCATCGGTCTGGTGTTGTTTGCCTTTATCATGATTATTAATGTGGGCCTTACACGAATTCTGAAATCCGGGGGCTCTGAAGCGGCTGAAAAAAAAGAAGAAGCGAAACAGATGAAAGAAGCTGCCAGGAGAGACGCTGGAGTGAAAGAGGCAGAGATGAAAGAAACGGATAGAAAGGAAGCGGTGAACCTATGAATCAGAGTGTTTTAGTAAAAAGAACCAGGGTATCCGATATGGTGATCACCGCGCTGATTTATCTGGCTGCCTCTGTATCCATCCTTCTTCTGGTTGGGATCATGTGCTATTCATTTTTCAGGGGGATATCCAGCATCAGTTTGGAATTCCTTACCACGGTTCCCAGTACTCTGAACGGAACCTTCGGTATTGCGGGAAATCTGCTCAATACCCTTTATATTGTTGTGATTACCCTGCTGATCGCTACGCCCATTGGTGTGGGCTCAGCCATTTATCTGAACGAGTATGCAAAGCCCGGAAAAGTAGTCCGCGCTATTGAGTTCACCACAGAAATCCTATCCGGAATACCTTCCATCATCTTCGGCCTGTTCGGTATGGTTTTCTTTGGAAGAACCCTTCATTTGGATTATTCCATTCTGACAGGTGCTTTGACGCTTACGCTGATGATTTTGCCCCTGATTACGAGAAATACTCAGGAAGCGCTGAAAACAGTTCCTGAAAGCTACAGAAGCGGTGCGCTCGGAATGGGAGCGACAAAGTGGTATATGATCCGCACCATTCTCCTTCCGTCCGCAATGCCGGGCATTATTACGGGAGTTATCCTGGCAATCGGAAGGATCGTCGGTGAATCGGCAGCCCTGCTGTTTACAGCGGGAAGCGGATATCTGCTTCCCAAGACTGCGATGGGATTCCTTGAAAAGATCCTGCAGTCCGGCGGAACGCTGACCATCCAGCTCTACCTGAGCATGCAGAAGGCGCAATATGATGAAGCGTTCGGAATCGCCCTGGTTCTCCTTGTATTTGTGCTGGGAATCAATGTGCTGACCAAATATCTGTCCAGCAAATTTAATGTGGAAACAAGAGATTAAAATCAGAAAGGTAAAGCAATGGAAAACGTAAAGATCAGTACCAGAAAGCTGAATTTATACTATGGAGCCAACCATGCGCTCAAGGATATTGATATGGATATCAGCCCGAATGCCATCACCGCATTCATCGGACCCTCCGGATGTGGAAAATCCACATTTCTGAAAACGCTTAACCGCATGAACGATCTTGTTGACGGGGTTAAAATTGAAGGAGAGGTTACGATCGACGGGGAAAATATCTATGATGAAAGGGTGGATACCACGCTTTTGAGAAAAAAAGTGGGTATGGTGTTCCAGCAGCCCAACCCGTTTCCTATGAGCATATATGATAATATTGCTTATGGTCCTAGAATTCATGGAATTAAAAATAAATCTCAGCTTGATCAGATTGTGGAAGAGAGCCTGAAGGGAGCGGCCATTTTTGACGAAGTTAAGGACCGCCTGAAGAAATCTGCCCTGGGCCTGTCCGGCGGACAGCAGCAGCGGTTATGTATTGCAAGAGCGCTGGCTGTACAGCCGGAAGTGCTTCTGATGGATGAGCCCACTTCCGCTCTGGATCCGATTTCAACCCTGAAGATTGAAGATCTGATGGAAGAATTGAAGAAGAAATATACGGTTGTGGTTGTAACGCACAACATGCAGCAGGCAGCCAGAGTTTCCGACGATACTGCATTTTTCCTGGTGGGAGAAGTGATTGAAAAGGATGCCACCAGCAATATTTTCTCCAGGCCCAAAGATAAACGTACGGAAGATTATATCACCGGACGTTTTGGCTGATGCGGTCTATAAGAAAGAGAGAGAGAGGATTTATCAGGATGACGATGAGAACAATCTACATGGAAGAGCTGGACGGCCTGAGCAAAAGCGTAAAGGAGATGGGGGAGGCCGTTGAGAATTCCTTTGATATGCTTTTAACGGCTATGGAAAACGATAATGAAGATATGGAGATGCAGATTATCCGGGACGACAGGGATATTAACGATATGGAACGCAATATCGAGTCAAGATGTCTGTCTCTGATCACCAGACAGCAGCCCATCGCAGGGGATCTGAGGATGATTTCCGCTGCGCTGAAGGTTGTGACCGATATCGAGAGAATCGGGGATCAGACTGCGGATATTGCGGAACTGATGTTGCGCCTGAAAGGAAATGAGCTGGATAAGTTCTCCAGGCATATAGTGGGAATGCTTCAGGTAGCGAAGGAAATCGTGCATGATGCTGTGGACGCCTTTGTTAAGAAGGACAGCGAAGCCTCAAAGCTGGTAATCAAGCATGACGATGTGGTGGATGAACTGTTTTCCAAGGTAAAGGATGATCTGGTTGGGATGCTCAGGGAAGGGGTATCCAACGTGGACGCCTGTGTGGACGTGCTGATGATCGCGAAGTATCTGGAAAGAATCGGGGATCATGCCGTGAATATTGCGGAATGGGAGATTTTCCAGGAGAGCGGTTCGATTAAGGATATTCGTCTGATATAAGAAGACCATTCAGAAGCACAGATTTAAAATACTGGAATGCACAACAGAATGATTGGGAAAACGTCCTTTTGGGAGGTATGCATGCAGGGAACGCCGCATACGC
>USKC01000298.1 GCA_900555195.1 uncultured Lachnospiraceae bacterium | reverse complement strand
ATATGGCGGCTGATCAGTGCCCGGACGGTTCGATCCCGCATGTTATCCCTGCCCTCAGCGTAGGCAGCGGCAGCGCGGCCTGGGACGACGCGGCGGCCATCTGTCCATGGCAGATCTATCTTACCTACGGCGATGCCGGGATCCTCAGGCAGCAGTATGACTGCATGAAAAAATACATCGGTTTCATTACCTCTTCCACCAAGGATCCTTACCTGTGGACAGGCGGAACCCATTATGAAGACTGGCTTGGACTGGACGCTCCAGTTGGAAGTTACAAGGGCTCTTCCAGGGCGGACTTCATCGCTTCCGCATTTTATGCACATTCCACCCATCTGGTGGTGAAGGCGGGCAAGGTGCTGGGAGAAGATGTGAGCGAATATGAGGCGCTCTACCAGAAGATCGTGGAGACCTTCCGGAAGACATTCCCGGATTACAGGACGCAGACAGAATATGTGCTGGCCGTGCATTTTGATCTGGCGGAGGATCTGCAGAAGACCGCGGACGCTCTGGCACAGAAGGTGATCGAAGATGGCAGCAAGCTTCAGACCGGCTTTGTGGGAACGCCCTATCTGCTCCATGTCTTAAGCGGCTACGGACATACGGATCTGGCATATACCCTGCTGCTGCGCACGGAGTACCCTTCCTGGCTGTATCCCGTGACCAAAGGAGCGACCACCGTCTGGGAACACTGGGATGGGATCATGGAAAACGGAGATTTCTGGAGCACGGATATGAACTCCTTCAACCATTATGCCTACGGCGCTGTGGCTGACTGGGTATATGAAGAGGCGGCCGGCATCCATACCATGGAGGATGCGCCTGGCTTTGCGAAGGTACGGATCGCCCCTAAACCGGATCCGCGCCTGGAATGGTTGGGAGCGGCCATCCATACCCGTCATGGGCTGATCCGTTCCAGATGGTCCTGGGTGGACAAAGCTTTAGGAGCAAAACAGGTGCGCTATGAGATCATAACCCCTGTTCCCGCCCTGATCGAGATTGACGGACAGGAAAAATGGGTGGAAGCGGGAGAGTACATTTTCTTTGGAAAATAGAAATATGCATGCGGGAACGTGCGGCATGGCCTGAATATGGGTCGTCCGCGCATTCCGCATGGAAAGGCTGAATAAAAAGAACCCGGCGAACTGCTTTCAAGGCAGCCGCCGGGTTCTTTAAAATACCAACTGTATCAATAGCATATAACAGATCGTCCCGCCGGCGATGGACAGAAGCATCTGTCTCTTCCACAGATGCAGAAGAACCACAAGAAGGATGGACAACAGTTCCGGGATCCCGTGGCTTCCGGAAAAGAGGCTGACATTTTTCAGACAGTAGATAACCAGCATGCCGAATACCGCCGCGGGAAGGACTTTGCCCAGATAACGGATATAGGCGGGAGTGAGCTTGTTGGCGGGAAAGATCAGAAAGGGAAGAAAGCGCGTCAGCATCGTCCCTAAAATGACCATGAGAATGGTGATTAGTTGCTGCGTAAAGGTCATTCGTTCTCACCACCTTTCTCAAGCGGAGCGCGAAGCAGGGTCAGTACGGCCAGAATCGCAGCCATGGAAGGGATAAGAAAATGATCGGCTCCGAAAGCGATGAGGCAAAGAAGGGACAGACCAAGCCCCAGCAGGGAGGACAAATGGTTCTTTTCCTTCAGCCATTGTTCCAGGAAGATGACCACGAACATGGCGGTCATGACGAAATCCAGCCCCTCCGTATTAAAGTGGATGAAAGAACCGAATACTCCGCCGAGGGTGGCTCCGAAAAACCAGTAAAAATGGTTGAGCAGGGTGACAAAAAACATGAACCAGCCCTTGTCCACTCCCTCCGGGATATTGGCTGTATAGTTAATGGAAAAGGTTTCATCGCACATGCCGAAAATCAGATAGAACTTTTTCCAACCCATTCCCCGGAAGCGATCCAACATGGAAAGGCCATAGAAAAGATGGCGTGCATTAACCATCAGCGTTACGGCCAGCGCCTGCAGCGGATGAAAGGAACCGAGCAGGAGGCCAACCGCCACGAACTCCACGGAACCTGCAAAAATCGTCAGGCTCATGAACAGGGGATACCAGAAAGAAAAGCCGGAAACGTTCATATAGATCCCATATGTCATGCCCAGGAACCAGAAGCCGGCGAAAATAGGAAGCGTATGAGGAAAAGCAGCTAAAAATGCTTTTTCTATTTTGCGGAATCCGAGAGAGGGCCGGGAAATGGGGCGCCCGCTGCCTTCGGCAGACGATTCCGCAGGAGAAGGCTGTGTGTTGGCAGAGTGTGTATGCATGTTCAAACTCTCCTTTATGCAGTGTAAGAATGGCCTGTGTGCGTCTTACATTTTATAATAAGAATGGTGTATAATTCAAGGGGAAAAGGGGACAGGCCCAAGCCTGGGCGGTATTTGAACCAACCGGCAGAAAGGAGAAAAGGGCATGAAGGAAATGGAAATGACCGAAAACAGGAAGACAGAACGAAAAGAAGAGGGGATGGAACCGCTGCCCCCGCTTCAGGTCTCGCCGGAGGAATTCCCGGAATCTGAAGAACTGCCGGAGGGAGCCCGTACGGTGAAGTTGGAAGATGGCTATGGGTATCACATCAAATTTCTGCATAATCTGGTATATGTGAATCGTTCCGGAATGGAACTGCATCTGCATCTGCTGCTTCCTGAGGATCCGAAACGTACGGAAGGCTGGCCGCTGATCGTATTCGTACAGGGTTCGGCCTGGTTCAAGCAGGAGATATTTGCGAGCATTCAGGACACGCTTCGCATGTGTGAGAGAGGGTATGCGGTAGCGACTGTGGAATACAGACCCAGTGAAGTGGCTCCATTTCCGGCGCAGGCGCAGGATGCTAAGACTGCCATACGCTTCTTGAAAAAACATGCGGATGAATATGGGATAGATAAAAACCGTGTGGCTCTCTGGGGAGATTCCAGCGGGGGACATACCGTGCTCATGGCCGGATTTACATGCGACGGGGAGCCTGATACCGAAGAATACGGGGAGATATCCGCATCCGTGCGCTGTATTGTGGATTGGTATGCGCCAACGGACATTGCGATGATGAGCTATTATCCCAGCGTGCAGGATCACGCAGGCCCGGACAGCCCGGAAGGGCTTCTGATCGGGAAAAAGAATGTGCTGGAGAACAGGGAACTTGCGGATACAACCTCTCCCCTACGCTATCTGACTGCTGACAGGCCGACGCCTCCGCTTCTGATCATGCACGGCGGCAGCGATATGCTGGTGCCTTTCAACCAAAGCTGCAGGCTGTATGAACGCATGAAGGAATTGGGGAAGGATGTGGAGCTGATTAAATTCATCAAGGCCGGACATGGTTATGGAGGATTTCATTGCAGCCAGACGCTGGACCTGATAGAAGAATTCCTGAAAAAGCACCTGTAAGGCGCACGGAAAAAGCGCAGGATGCTGCTGATATAAAAGGAACAGTTCAGATAGGTCTGAACTGTTCCAAAAAAACAGCGGCTGCTGTCTGAAAACAGCGCCGCCGTTTGATGAATCATTTGCCATACTACTTTAAAGGTTTGGCTCCGGCCTTTTCCTGGAGCTTTTCCACCTTCTGCTTGAACCAACTCTTCTTTTTGGTCGGCTTAGCAAGCGTGTTGCCGTGAAGCCCTTTGACAGAAGTAATGTAGATGCCGCTTACCGTAGCTTTTACTTCTTTCTTGACCGGAACAGAATCAAAAATACTTTCTTCACATACAAGTGTCATGATCTGAGGCCCGATCTTCGCTTTCACGATAGGAAGCTTGGAACCACGCAGAAGCTTGGGGGTCTGTTCAAGAACCACCGCCGGAAGCCCTGCATCCTTTAGCTTCATTCTTTTCTTGTCTATAATCAGCATGGATACGCTCTGTTTGTATGCTTCGATCTGCTCCTGCTGTTCGGCCTGTTTTTTCTGCGCCTTTTTCCCAAGGAAATAGAGCACGACAACAGCGACAACCAAAACGGCCAGAATCACTAACAATACGATAGTTACTGTATTCACGGGATACCCTCCTTTGGTTCAATGCATAGATATTGTATCAGAATTCCATGAATATGGCAAGGGTTCTCGGCGCTTCTTTCCCGAGGACTATGCACCCGCCTGTACGCCGCCAAACTGTCCTGCGCCTTCCCGAGCCGTTCGGCCTGCCCTGGGCCCTGCACATGTCAGACGCCGCGTCCGGATGTATTC
>USKC01000297.1 GCA_900555195.1 uncultured Lachnospiraceae bacterium | reverse complement strand
CGTGTCAATAAGCCCCTCTTTTAATGCCTGGCGGAGTTAACTGTAAAGGTAACGCGCAGGGGTTTATGTTCGACGTCGGATGCACGGTCTTTGATAAGAATGAGAAGCCGGGTGGGCTTTTGCCCGGAGCAGGCGCGTCAGGTTATTTCTTGGGAATGGAATGATCTGGTGCTTTTTTTATTTTGACCGCAAACGCGGAACTCTGCCAGATATTGTGTGTTGCTTCACTTGGGTTCAGCCTTTAGAATGAGTCTGTCTGCGGCGGAAAACGAATATCTGGATGTATAAGTACGGGTAAAAATGAAAGGCCGGCCTTCAGAACTGCCAGATTTTGTTTCCGCAGGAAACATACTCAAACAGTACCAAAGAAAGGATGTATCTGAATGAAACATATCTGGCGCGCACTTCTTGCGTTTGCTGTACTGACAGGGATTCTGTATTCAGGTTCTATAGCCGTTTTAGAAGTAAAAGGGGCGGAGAGCGGGAAAACCGTTGTGGCGGGGTATTATGCCAACTGGTCTTCCTACAAGGGATATACGCCTGATAAAGTTCCGGCGGCGTCTCTCACGCATCTGAATTATGCATTTGCAAAGATTGACCCCTCTACAGGAGGGATAGCCATGGGAGATCCGAAGCGGGATCCGGAGAATTTCAGGCAGCTTGGCGCGCTGAAGGCGAAAAATCCCGCGCTGCGCACCCTGATCTCGGTGGGAGGATGGGATTATTCCACTTATTTCAGCGTTGTGGCGGCAACGGCGGAGAGCAGGGAGCGGTTCGCGCAGAGCTGCGTGGGCTTCATCCTGGAGCACGGATTTGATGGAATAGATCTGGATTGGGAATATCCGGTATCCGGCGGCCCTGCGGGAGTGGTGAACAGCCCTGCAGATAAAGAAAATTTTACGCTGCTTCTGGCTGCCATCCGGCAAAAACTGGATGTACAGAGCCTGAAGGACGGAAAGAAATACGATCTCACCGTTGCCGGAGCGGCGAACGCGCATTATTTGAAGAAAATTGAGCCACAGGCTGTGGCAGAACTGGTGGATCATATATTCATAATGGCTTATGATATGCATGGTTCTTGGGATGCGTATTCGGATTTCGGCGCCCCGCTGTATCAGCCGGCGGGGTACAGCCCGCAGTATAAGAACAGCGTGGCGGATGGCGTGCAGGCGTATCTGACAGCGGGTGTGCCTGCGGATAAGCTGGTCCTGGGAATCCCCTTTTACGGATATCTGTATGAAGGTGTGAGCCAGGAAAATCAGGGGCTTTACAGTACATTTACTTCAGCGAGGTCGATTGGCTATGACAGCATAAGGAGCAGTTATTTGAATCAGCCAGGCATGCGTGCGGGATTTCATGAAGGGGCAGCAGTCCCTTATCTGTATGGAAATCAGCGTTTCCTTTCCTATGAAGATGTCCGTTCCGTTGCCGCAAAGGCAGCCTATGCGAAGCAGAACGGGCTTGCCGGGATCGGCGTATGGGAGCTGTCCCAGAACGCGGATGGAACGCTTCTTGCGAGCGCGCTGAACGGCCTGGCGGCTATAGCAAAAGAGTGAGAAAAAATACGCTCGCTCTCCTTTTTATGAGCATGAAAGCGTACAGATGGGAGCAAGTATGGAAAGATCGGCGGCATATGAAAAAATCATGAAGGAATGCACCCTCTGTCCCCGTAATTGCAGGGTGGACAGGCTGGCCGGGCAGACAGGGTATTGCGGGCAGACAGCGCAGATCCGCGCTGCCAGGGCGGCCCTGCATTACTGGGAAGAACCCTGTATCTGCGGGCCGGAAGGAAGCGGAGCTGTGTTTTTCTCCGGATGCGTATTAAAGTGCGTGTTCTGCCAGAACGGGCAGATTGCCCGCGGAAAGGTGGGATGGGAGATAGAGACCTGCCGCCTTGCAGAGATTTTTCTGGAACTGCAGGAGCAGGGGGCGAATAATATCAATCTTGTGACGCCCACACAATATGTGCCGCAGATCGCAGGCGCGCTGGAAGCGGCAAAGGCGAAGGGCCTACGGATTCCGATTGTATACAATACGGGAAGCTATGAGAAAGTGGAGACACTGAAGTGGATGGAGGGCTTGGTGGATATTTATCTGCCGGATCTGAAATATTATTCTTCCGAACTGGCCGCCCGTTATTCCAATGCGCCGGACTATTTCGAGACGGCGGCAGCGGCCATTGAGGAGATGGTAAGGCAGGTGGGGGAACCGGTCATGGAAGGGCAGGAAGAGGAAGCGCGGATGAAGCGCGGCGTGATCGTGCGTCATCTGCTGATGCCGGGCTGCCTGGAGGATTCCAAGGCGGTGATCCGCTATCTGCATCAGACCTATGGAAACCGGATCTATCTGAGCATCATGAATCAGTATACGCCGGTGGCGGATTTGGAGAAATATCCGGAACTGAACCGAAAGGTGAGCAGGCGCAGTTATGAAAAGCTGGTGAACTATGCGCTGGCGCTGGGGGTGGAAAACGGATTCATACAGGAAGGGGATACGGCAAAGGAGAGCTTTATTCCAGGATTTGATGGGGAAGGCCTGCAGAAGCAGGCTAATCCTCATCATCATCTGACAGAGGAAGGGAGAAAATGAATTCCGTGCCCTCTCCTTCTGTGCTGATTACATTAATGTTCTCATTGTGGGCCTGAATGATTTCCTTGGTAATGGAAAGGCCGAGGCCAGTGCCCTTTTTATCCTTGCCGCGGGACAGATCCGTCTTATAGAAGCGGTCCCAGATCAGTTTGAGGCTTTCCTTGGGAATGCCGATGCCCGTGTCCTTTACGGAGACGAAGACTTTGCTGCGCCTCTCCGTGGTTTCGATCTTGATGACGGAGTCGCTGTGCGAGAACTTGATGGCATTATCCAGCAGGTTGTAAAGTACCTGCTGGATTTTTCCCATATCAGCGTTGACATAAAGGGAATCTCCGGAAAGCACCAGCTCGATGGCGATATGCTTTTGCTGGCAGGTTCCTTCAAAAGAGGCGGCCGTGTTGCGGATGACGGTATTCAGGTCGAAATCCGTCTTTTCCAGCACCATGCCCCTGGTATTCAAGTTATTCAGGGTGAGCAGGCTGTTGGTCAGCTTGGTCAGCCTTTCTGTTTCGTTGAGGACGATTTTCAGGTATTTTTCGTATAATTCCGGCGGAATGGTTCCGTCCAGCATGGCTTCCAGATATCCCCGTATGGAAGTCAGAGGAGAGCGGAAGTCATGGGAAACATTGGCGATAAATTTCTTCTGATTGTCCTCACTCTGAGCGATTTCACTCGCCATATAGGAAAGGGAGGCGGCCAGATAACCGATTTCATCTTCGCTGTCCACCTGAAGTTCGTAGTGCAGGTTGCCGGCTGCATATTGCTCTGTGGCTTCCGTAATTTTGCGCAGGGGCAGGTAGACCATCTCCGTGAAAAAGATCAGGATGATTAGGGACAATAAAAATAGGATGACCAGGATGATATAGGAGATTCGCAGGATCCCTTCGCTGGTAACGCTCAATGCAGACATGGCCGTGTGGATGACCACATACCCCCGCACCTTGAAATTGGAAGTGATGGGGGCGAAAACGCTGAGCATATCCTCGTCAAAGCTTCCGTAAAAATTGCCGACAACATAATAAGAGCCGGCATATTGGGTGGCATCAAACCCCTCGATGATGCGGGTATGTTCCAGGTCCACAGGATTGTCCGTATCCAGGATCATGAGCCCGGACGGGTTGATGATCCAGATGGAAGAATTCAGGTATACCGCCAGGGAATCCAGCTGGGTCTTAACGGTTTCCAGGGAGGCCTCATTATTGTACAGATCGGAAGCATAGGTGTTGGCGATCAGAGTGGCTTCCTTGTACAGCGTATCCGCCTTTTCTCTTTTCATATGTTCCAGAGTCATGCTGGAGCCAAAGGTGGCGACCACCAGGAAACCGAAAAAGCCGAAAATCAAATAGGCGAGCAGGAACTTCAGATAGAGGGTTTTCCTCATTGTCTCACCTCGAATTTATAGCCGATTCCCCAGATGGTGGCGATCCTCCAGGATTCATGATCTTTGATTTTCTCACGGAGCCGTTTGATGTGCACGTCTACGGTTCTCGTATCCCCGATGTATTCATAGCCCCAGATCTGATCCAGCAGCTGTTCCCGCGTAAATACATGGTTGGGAGAGGAAGCGAGGAAGTAGAGAAGCTCCAGTTCCTTGGGGGGCATCTCCACGGTCT
>USKC01000296.1 GCA_900555195.1 uncultured Lachnospiraceae bacterium | reverse complement strand
TCTTTTTTCTCTTTTTATTTACAATATTACTATATCACTCTATTAAAATAAACACAATTTCTATTTTTTTACAGCATAATCGCCATCCCGGCGTCTGCGTCCAGCGCAAGGCCTGTCTCTTCCGCGTATTGGGTTTCATTTACAAGCTCATAGAAATCCTGAATATTCTCCGATACCGGCCTTACCATACCAGCGCCGCACAGTTTATCAAATTCCTCTTCATATACCTGAATGCAGTATTGTCCTGCTTTCCTCATTCCTGCCCGCGTATAGCCATGAAGCCGAAGCTGCTGCAGCAGTTCGTCCGCTTCTTCTTCCTTGTTTATGAAGATGGTTTTGGTACGTTCTTCAATCAGGCGAAATTCCTTTCCCACCTCGGCAAACCGATAGTTCTTTTTTGCAAATTTCTCCATGATTTTCTTTTTATCCAAGCTCTCCCCACGAAAATGGTACAGCAGCTGAAAATATTTCTGGATTTCTTCCAAAGAAGAAATGTCAGAGCCATCCTGAAGCAGCGTCTTTGCCACCTCTATCTGCTGAATCTGCCCGGGTACACGCTCCCTGCCCTCCAGCTGGAAAATTGTAACCACGCTCTCCTCCTTGCTGCGCGTTCCTTCCCGGTTACACCGTCCCGCTGCCTGTATCATGGAATCCACACCGGCCAGCTGCCTGTATACGGAACGAAAATCCAGATCTACCCCGGCTTCCACCAGGCTTGTGGAAATCAGGATACATCTTTTCCCTTCTTTCAGCCGTTTCCTGATCTGTCTCAAAACGTGCTGCCTATGTTTGGGATACATGCTGGTTGACAAATGGTATACGCCCTCTCCCGCCATCTGCCGATAAAGCGCCTGGGCTCTTTTCTTCGTATTGACGATACAGAGAGCCTGTTCTTCCTGGGCCAGCCGTTCCAGCAGGTTTTCTTCTGATATTATGCCGATATTCCGATAGGTTACTCTCTCAAAAAAGCGGAACTGTTCTTCCATCCTGGGACAAAGTTCCACAGCTTCTATTCCGCTTTTAAAGAATGCAGCCAAGGCGGGCTGCGTGGCCGTGCACAGAACGAGACTGGATTCATAGCGCAGGAACAACTCTTCCATCATAGCGATACACGGAATCAAATAATCGTTGGGAAGCATCTGTGCCTCGTCAAAAATAACCACGCTGTTGGCAATGTTATGCAGTTTGCGGCATTTGGAAGATTTGTTTGCAAACAGGGACTCAAAAAACTGCACATTCGTGGTCACGATCACCGGTTTGTCCCAGTTCTCCGAAGCGAGCTGGAAGGGCTTTAGTTCCTCCGTGCTTTCATAGTCCACATTGCAGTGATCCTCCAGCACATTCTGTTCCCCCAGTATCTGCCGGAAAACCTCCGTATTCTGTTCAATGATGCTGGTATAGGGAACGACGTAAATGATTCGATCCATACGATGTTCCACCGCATGCCGCAGGGCAAAGGCCAGAGACGCAACCGTCTTGCCACCGCCTGTAGGAACGGTCAGCCGGAAGAGTCCTTTTTTCTTTTTTCCGCATTCCAGGCAATGTTTCAGGATCTCCGTCCTTCTTCCGTTTACCGTATCCTGTTCCTCATTCGCAAGCCAGCCCTTGATATGCGCTTCCATCTTTGACAGCAGCACATCCATTGCCTCTCCCGAATCGCGGTCGGTATTCCCGTCTTTCATGAAATGTTCCGTATCAAGGAAATCCGCATCCACCAGGCAGGAATACAGCATCCGGATAAATACGCTTAAGGAGAAATCCGGATTTTGGGATTTTGACGGGTCAAATGGGGTTGACCGTATTTCCGGGATCTGGATTTCTTCTTTGTATGCCTGATAGTCCTCCAGCTTTTTCTTTCTTCTTCCCATCATCGTAGGCGCATCCGCCGTATCCGAACTGCTGCCCCAATCCGGCAGGCCCGTATGATGTCCGGCGATGCAATAACTCAGGAAACCATACAGGCCGCCTTTTTCCAAACAGACCTGGGCTCCCGCCGTGGAATGATCCACACGTTTGCCGCCATCCTCCCGAATCTTTCTTTGAAACGCCGCAGAATACTTCCCGATATCATGCAGCAGGCCGCAGCAGTATCCCCAGTCTCCCCTGCCGAATCTGTCCGCAAATCCTCCCGCAAGCCGCGCCGTCCCATCCAGATGTTCCTTCATGGACTGTATTCTTTCCCCTTCTTTATGAGCGATATACCCCATAGTGTGTTTGCTCCTCTCTGCGCGCCATATCAAGCCGGCCGGGCGCCTGAAACGCCCGGCCTTTCCTCATTGGCTCTCTTAATCTTACCTGATAAAATTCGTAGCTACCCTTCCTTCTACCTCCGGCAGGCCGAACTGTTCCTTCCCCAGAGCGATGCTCTTCATCAAAAACGTCATGTTTCTCGCCAGCGTCCGCATGGTCTGTTTGCCTTCTTCGTCCATTTCGGCCTCTCCCTTTTCCCTGCCGTGGATGCTGTTCCAATACTGGCTGGAAGCGACCGGCATATTGGAAATGGTGAAATATTTGTTCAGCTCGTCAAATGTGGCCGAACAGCCCCCTCTTCTGGCGCAGACCACGCTGGCCCCCACCTTCATCGTTTTATCAAAATGCGTGCTGTAAAACAGCCTGTCCAGGCAGGCGATCAACGTTGCGTTGGCGGACGCATAATAAACGGGGCTGGCGACCACCAGGCCGTCTGCCTCCTCAAATTTGGGGGCGAGTTCGTTTACCATATCGTCAAACACGCATTTTCCTTTTTCATAGCAGCTGCCGCATGCGATGCACCCTCTGATATCCTTATTGCCGATCTGAACCGTTTCAACAGCTATGCCGTTTTCTTCAAAAATCTTCTCCATCTCCCGGAGCGCAATGCCTGTATTTCCATTCACACGCGGGCTTCCATTGAGCATCAATACCTTCAGTTCTTTCATGATTTCGTCCTCCATTTCCCTTGTGGTTCAAAAACAATCATCGCTTCCTGCTCCAGCCGTATCTTCTCTTCAAGCATCTTCCCTATCACTTCATGGAAACAGGCATATTCCGGATCCTTTTCCAGTTTTTCCAGTGTCTTAAGGTAAGAAGGCGACGTGATCCTCATTGCCGCCTTCCGATACTGTTCCAGGGCGAAACGATCCATCAGATACGGCTGCAGCTGCGGAACGATTTCTTTCCGGAGCCTTATAAACATGCGGAAGCCGCCCACATCGATATCGCCCCAGTGCGCATATTCCGGCCTTTGAGGCTGGCGTTCCAGTCCCCCTATGATCTTTCGGAACCATTTTCCCTTAACCGGGCTGTAGCAGCCGCCATGGAAGATCACCAGTTCCTCATCTTTTTTTCTGTGGGACAGATACCAGACATAATTCGCTTTATTTTCAATGAACAGAACCCTGCGTATTCCCTCCGCTTCCACCTTGTCTATGTGTGCAACAGTCACGGAATTGATATAGGCACCGTATCTTTCGGGAGCATAATCGATCGTGCTTCCCTCTTCCAGCCGCACCTTCAGCTTCCCTGAAAACTCCAGAATCTCAGGCCAGCGCACGATCCCCTTCTCTTTCAGGAGTTCCTCATCTTCTGGAATATCCTCTCCTGCTTCTCTCTTTACCGCTCTCAGGATCTGCAACACCTTTGGCTTAACTGCCTTCTCAAAGCGTTTACTGTCCCCACAGAGTGCAAGGCTCATGAGACGCTCCATTTGTTCCTGTTCGTTGTTCTCCATATAGATCAGACATTTCAGGATGTCTTCATTCAGCGCTCCGTCTTCTGCAAAACAGGAAGGGCGCTTTCTTCTGGCGCGTATTTCGCCCATACATGCCTGCAGGAACGCCATAAGCGGCGCGTCCGGTTTCAGCCTTTTTGCATATTCTTCCAGCAGAACCAGCAGGCCGTCCGCTTTTTCCTTTGCCGGAATGCGGCCGATGCGCCGATAAGCTTCCGCTATCCCTTCCTCATCCTGCAGCAGCCAGATCTTATCAGCCAGATTGCCTTCCTCATATCTGACCCAGGAATAGTCGATCAGTCCCTGTCGTTTCAGTTCCTCGAGGGTGGCAAGAAAAAGTCCCTTCTCTTCGGGCTCCTCCATCCCTCTCTGAATCCACTCCTCCTTTGAAGCCGAAAGCGCGATCTTTCTTGATGACCGGCCGGTTATATATGCCTTGCTCCTTTCATATTTTGCGAGCAGTTTTTCCAGAAGCTGTCTCTCATAGTCCGTCTGCATCTGCGGCCTCCTCGATTTCCTTAGGGTCAAAGTGGCGGG
>USKC01000295.1 GCA_900555195.1 uncultured Lachnospiraceae bacterium | reverse complement strand
TCTCCTCAGTTGCGTTACAGATAGTATTCACAACACTAATATCATAACCTTTTTTCCGAAAAATTTCAACCAATTCTTGAAATTTATTGTAGTTAAATGTCGTCTGCGACACAATGCACAGCTTTTTTCCCTCTTCCGGAACGAATTGAAGCGCCTCTGTTTCCGACTCTATCACGGCCGCCGGCGTGTGTGACCACCCCCTGATCCCTTCCACTTCCGGATGGCCTGCATTGCCGATAATCACGATCTGAGAGCCTGATGCGCTCTCCTTCTCCACGATTTTATGAATCCGTTTCACAAACGGGCAGGTGGCATCCACACACTCCAGCCCCAGTTCTTCTATCTTCTCGCAGATCCGTCTGGGAACCCCGTGTGAACGAATGACCACAATCCCCTCCGTCAGCGCCTCCAGTTCTTCTTCCGACTCTATCACGCGCACGCCTCTGCGTTCCAGATCCTGCACGACGATTTCATTATGGATGATCGGGCCGTAAGTATAGATCTGTTTCTTCGTTCCGCTTTTATCGATCGCTTCCAACTGTTCGTAAACTTTGTCCACAGCGCGTTTTACTCCAAAGCAGAAGCCTGCGCTCTTTGCAAGAATCACTTCCATATCTATTTGCAGCCTTTCTGACGGCAGATGGTCACAATCGTTTCCACCACCTGATCGATCGTCATGTCGGAAGAGTCCACCAAAATGGCATCCGGCGCCTGTCTGAGAGGGGAAATCGCCCGGTTTCTGTCGTCCTCATCCCGTTTGACAATCTGCTCTTCCACCGTCTCGTAATCTTCCTCCATTCCCTTCGCCTTCAGTTCCTCATAACGCCGCTTCGCCCGCACAGCCGTGCTGGCCGTCAGGAAAATCTTGGCGTCCGCATCCGGGAGGATACAGGTTCCAATATCCCGGCCGTCCATGATCACATTATGCTCTGCGGCCAGCGTGCGCTGGAGTTCCAGCAATCTGGCACGCACTTCCGGAACTGCGGAGGACTTGGAAGCCATCCTGCCGACTTCCTCGCTGCGAATCTGCCCATTCACATTTTCGCCGTTCAAAAGCACGATCTGCTCCCCATCCTGATAGGAGATGCTCACGTTCGCGCCCACGCAGCGCGCCGCAATGGCCTGCCGGTCCTCTCCGGATATGCCGCAGCGAAGCAGATACAGGGCAACCGCTCTGTACATAGCTCCCGTATCCACATATATATATCCCAGCTCCTTGGCTGCCCTTCTGGCGATCGTACTCTTGCCCGCTCCCGCCGGTCCGTCAATCGCAATATTATAACTCATGTTTTCTTCGCCTTCCTTTCGCCGCGCAGCTGCACGGACTTTCTTATGGTATGCTCTCTCCTGCCAAGTGCCCTGTAGACCAGGCAATCTGCAGGTTAAATCCTCCTGTCAGCGCATCCAGATCCAGCATTTCCCCCGCCATATACAGGCCTGAGACCAAACGGGATTCCATCGTGGAGGGATTCACTTCTTTTACCTTTACCCCGCCTCTGGTAATCACCGCCTCCTCATATCCTCTGGTCCCCGTCACATGCAGTTCGAGGCCTTTGATGCAGGCTCCAAACGCCCTGCGTTCTTCTCTGGTGATATCGCACACCTTCTTATCCGGCCGTATGCCGGAGAGTCGAATCATAACGGGAATCAATCTTGACGGGAACAATCCGTCCAGCGCATTGGCGAACTGTTTGCGGCAGTTTGCTTCAAAATCCCGAAGCAGCCGCTTATCCAACATATCCAGCGAAAGCGCCGGTTTTAAATCCAACTGCAGAACCGCTTTAAGCGGTCCCGTTCCCTTCCTTTTTCCCATGGCTGCGCTCTGATAATAACTGCTAGCGCTTAAAATCAGAGGGCCGCTCACGCCGAAATGCGTGAACAGAAGTTCTCCGAAGCCCTCATATTTTCTCTTTCCTTCTATATACAAAGAAGCGGATACGTTCTTCAGGGCCAGCCCCTGCAGCTGCGGACACCAGTCCTCCTCCACCACAAACGGAACAAGGGACGGCGCGCATGGAACGATGGAATGCCCTGCCTCCCGGGCCATCCGCAAGCCATCTCCCGTGGAACCGGTGGCCTGATAGCTGAGCCCCCCGCAGCACAGAATCACTGCATCCGCCGGGATCCTTCGCCCATCCGCAAGCACAATTCCTTCCACAGACCGCTTTCCTGATTCCTCCGTTCTGGTCAGCACACTTTTCACAGGACTTCTCAGGCTCACCTGCACCCCGCATCTTTCCAGCTCCCCGGACAATGTGCGAATGATGTCGGAAGAATGATCTGAAACGGGAAATACGCGCTTTCCCCTTTCCGTTTTCAGCCGGCATCCTCTCTCTTCAAAAAAGTCCATTACCTTATGATTGTCAAAATCATAGAATGCGCTGTAAAGGAATTTGGGATTGCTGACCACATGGTCAAACAATTCGTCTGTCTCACAGGCATTGGTCACATTGCAGCGGCCTTTCCCCGTAATATAGATTTTCTTGCCCAGCTTCTCATTTTTATCATACAGCCGCACTGAATGTCCTTTTTGCGCAGCGGCTATGGCTGCCATCATTCCTGCTGCCCCGCCGCCTACCACCACAACCTCGCTCATGGCTCCTTTATTCCTTTCCTGCTGCGCCTGTTTCTGCCGACGGCTCCTTTTTTTGTTTCCGCTCTTCCCCTTCGGCCTCCAAACCCGGAAGGCGAAACGGCGTCTCTTCATCTATATAGTCAATTTCATCATTCAGATATACCTGATAATTATTCCACGCATCTTCCAACGCCTCCAGCCCCTGTTTCACTGTATCGGGCTGTTTCAGGCAGAGAGAAACGATCAGCGCATTGATCAGGCTCACAGGCGCTGCCAGGGAATCCACGATGGAAGTCATCTCGCTTCTTGCTATCAGGTTGCAGGAAGAATAAAGGCTCATCGGAGAATGCACACTGTCCGTAATGGTGATGACCTTCGCATTCCTGTCATTGGCAAACTCCATCGCTTTGAGCGTCCGCATGGAATAACGAGGGAAACTGATGCCGATCACAGCATCCTCTTTGCTCACCCGCAACATCTGTTCAAACACCTCGCTTAAGCTGGATGTTTTTACCAGCACAATGCCACCGCGAATCAGGTTCAGATAGAAACTCAGAAGTTCTGCCAACGGAGCACAGCTTCTGATACCCACAATGTATATCGTTCTCGCTTTGAGAAGGATGTCCACCGCCATGTGAAAAGAGGCCTCTTCCAGATGTTCTGCAGTATAACGGATGTTCTCCATGTCACAGCTTAGGACGCTGTCAATCACTTCGGACTGGCTGCTCTTTCCATACCTGATATCCATCCGTTCCATCGCGTTCAGCCGCCTTTTCACCCACAATGCAAGCGCATCCTGCATTTGGGGATATCCTTCGTATCCGACCGCCGCTGCGAACCTGACCACCGTGGACTCGCTGATATGAAGCTGTTCTCCCAGCCTGGCCGCAGTCATGAAGGCTGCTTGGTCATAGTGCTCCAGAATGAAAGCTGCGATCGCCTTCTGCCCTTTGCTCATCTTCTGATATCTGTCCCGTATCCTGGTTATTATATCGCAATCGTTCCCCATCGCCGTATGAACCGTGTTTCCTCCGCAAAGTATATCCCTGTCCGTAACCGTTTAAACCCGACTGAACCGTCACCCATATTCTACATACCGCACATGACCGTGTCAAGCGAGAAGACCGCCAGAACATACGACTCCATTTTCTTCCCGTTTTCCCTTTTCAGAGCCAGGAGGAAAATGGAGTCGCGTGCTACCGACAGCCGTCATGCATCATTTTTCTTTCAGCATCAGCGCGTTTCCATGTACGCTTATCCGGTTAAAGCTGCGCAGGAAACTGGAAACCCTGCTATACCCATAATCGTTCAGGTTAAACTGTGGATGCTTCTTCTTCAGCTGCTCCAGCACCAAAGAAAGATTGTCCACTTTTCCCCCGTTCTTTTTCAGAAACGCGATAATCTCTTTTTCCAAATCTTCCAATTCCGTCTGCTGTTTTAGCTCAATCCGATAAGAATTCCCCTCCTGAATGATCGTCAGTTTCGGGCATTTATCTCGCAACAGCGTCACCAACTTGGTATAGCCATAATTACGCGCATCAAACTCAATAAATTTATCGCAAAGCCTGCTGCCCACCTCTCCGAGATAGGTGGATTTTCCCTTGTTCTCATTATTCTGGACAAACGTAACGATGGCTTCTTCAATCTCTCCGATCGGCGTGACCGTGCTGTCCTGCTTCTCTTCCTGCGCTCCGGCCTTGGGT
>USKC01000294.1 GCA_900555195.1 uncultured Lachnospiraceae bacterium | reverse complement strand
TTATTCTCTGCAAAAAAGTGCTGCCGCACTAATTATTTAGTGCGACAGCCCCTTCTTCTATACTTTGATTGTCAGTTTGACTGCCTCGCGATACTACCTCGCCCGGATCTCTTTACGCATGAAGCAGATATAAGAGATGGCGAAGGTGATCAGCGTCAGCGCCAGCAGGCCTACCAGATGAGGCCATACCAAAAGCAGGCTCTGTCCCAGCGGCAGGTAGCCGCTGATGGCTCCTGACAACTGCTGCGGCAGAATGACGTTCATGGTACGCACAGTGGGATCCATGATGGTGGAAATCGCCTCGCTGTACAGATAATATGGCGACAGCCTGTTCAGCCCATACAGGAGATCGTAATAATCAAGCAGCTGCCCGACAGTGGTTACGCTCTCCGTTGGATACAGGGCTCCCATAATGATATTCACCACCAAAGACATGAACAGCGCGAAGAAAATCCACAGCGCGATCACGATCATCGCTGAAGTCGCCGCATGGCGGCAGATCACTGAAAACAGGATCGATAACGCCAGCCAGAAGCAGATATAAACCGAAGTGAAGAAAAGCATGGAAAGAATGCGTCCCACTTCATCTCCCGTGGGCGGTATGCCCACCGTAATCAGGCCGATCGCACTGATCACAAACCCCATCGAGAACACCATGATAAAAATAATGGTAGCTCCGGCCAGGAATTTTCCGTTAATCACGGCGTCCCTGTAGATGGGCTGGGATACCAGCCTGTTCAGCGTTCCCTCCGACCGCTCGCTGTTGATGGCGTCAAATCCCAGCGTCAACCCTACGAAGGGCCCCAACAGCGCGATAAAGGAAAGGAAAGAAGGGATCGACTCCCCGCTCAGCGTGAACAGCTTCAGGAAAATATTATTCGGATCCGACTCCACCGCCTCGGACAGTCCGGACAGCGCGCCGTAAATGCTTGCGCAGCTGGTAAGCAGAATCAGGGCAAGGATGATCAGGAAACGCTTGCTTCTTAAATGATCCGCCAGTTCCTTTCTGTACAGGGCGTACAGTCCGCCTTTGCCGTGCGGTTCTGCATTATCCCTGGTTTTTACGGAACGAAAGAAAGCGTCCGCTCTTTTTATGATCGAACTTGGCATGTTCCTTCTCTCCTTTCTCAAAGTATCTGCGGTAGATTTCATCCAGATCGCTTCCTCTCTGTCTCAGATGGGCGATGGTATAACCGCCCTGCAGGGCTTTCCTCACCAATTCCCTGCGCAGGTCCATGCGGGAATAAACCACATAGAATTCTCCGCTATGTTCCACACGATCCACATTTCCCAGATTTTTCAAAAGTTCCGGGAAACCGCTGTCATCCGGCACAGCAGAAACTTCCAAGGCGCAGTGTCCTTCCTGCTGAAGCTGCTTGGCCAGTTCTTCAATCCTGCCACAGGCCACCAGCTTTCCCTCCACAAAGATTCCCACACGGTCACAGATCTGTTGAATTTGGTAAAGCTGATGGGACGATATTAGGATGGTCCTTCCATCCTCTTCCGCCAGCTGGCGGATCAGGGTCATCAATTCCCGCATTCCTTCCGGGTCAATTCCCAATGTGGGCTCGTCCATGATGATTACCTTCGGATCCTTAATCAGCACATCCGCCACACCCAAACGCTGTTTCATGCCTCGGGAATAAGTTCCAGTTTTTTGATCCGCCGCTTCATCCATTCCAACCTTCTCCAGCAGGGACTGGATTCGCTCTTCCAGTATTTCTCCGTCCAACCCGTTCAGCCTGCCGGTAAATCTCAAATTTTCCCGGCCTGTCATATCCATATAGAAGCCCACGCTGTCCGGAAGATAACCCACAATTCTTTTCACGGAAATGGGATCCCGCGTACAGTTTTTCCCATCGATGAACGCGCTTCCTGCTGTTGGCTCCGTCAGCCCAAGAAGCATTAGCGTAGTCGTGGTTTTGCCCGCGCCGTTTGGGCCGAGCAGGCCGAAAATCTCACCCTTTTTAATGCCCAGCGTCAGATTATCGACCGCCTTCTTCTCTCCATAGGCTTTGGTCAGACCCTTCATCTGTATTATCATTTTATCGTCTGACACATCCATGCCTCCTTTCCTGTCTGTTTCATACAGCAATTACCTCCTGCCGTATTTACGGAACACGAAAACAAGTCCGCCTATCACACACAGGATGATCAGCACTGCTACCACGCCCCAGACGGTCTGCGTCTTCACAGATACGCGGAATTCTGCGCTGGAAGAAGCCTCATCGGTCTGCGCCGTAAAGGTGGCCACATAGTCTCCCGTGATCGCGTCAGAACTGGGGGTTACGGTTGCGATTACTTCCACCGTGCTCCCTGCCGGAATGGATGCAACCACATTATCTTCCACATTATAGGTGACCGTCCACCCAGAAGGGAGGCTGGAATTCAGGGATACATTCTCCAGATCCACATTCCCCGTATTGGTAAGGTTCAACGTCACATTCGATTCATCATTTGCATGGGCGTCAAAACTCAGCCGCCCGTCTGGAGTACTTAAGGAAATGCCGTATGTACCCGTGATCACCACTTTCAGATCCGTAGTCAATGTCTCTGAAGCGGATACTGCGCTGCAGGAAATATCATACTCGCCTGCTTCCACGTTCTCCGGAGGCACAACCTCTACAGTCAGTCCCTGGCTTGCACTGGATTCCACATCAATTCCCGCCACGGAAGCCGTCTCATCCGAGGGGACAAAACTTACCTGCCAGCCCGCAGGCGCATTGGATGAAAGGCTATAGGACTGCGCGGAAAGCCCGTTATTGATCAGCGTGGTGCTGAAGCTGAAGGTGGTTCCTGCCGTGCCTTCCTGTTCCGGATACTCCGTCGTAAAGCTGCCCGCTCCTGCATTTACCGCCTTCACGTTGAAAGAAAGCGTCAGAGAATCATAGATCTCTTCGCTGGCAGAAGCATCCACAACCACATCATATGTCCCTTCTTCCAGTGAATCCGGCACCGTCAGATGAAGCGTCAGAGAAGTCCCCTCTCCTCCATTTGCCACATGTACACGGCTCACTTCATAACTTCCGCCCTGAAGGTATCCCTCCCATCCTTCCGGCAAAGAAGCGATCTGTACATCCGCATCCAGACTGCTTCCCGATGCATTTGACAGATTCAGGGTAATATTCAACGTTTCCCCAGGGGTAATCGTCATACCAGGATACTCCGTGGACAGAGTCAGTCCTCCCGCCGCATGCACGGTCCATGCGCTTGTCCAGAACATCATCAGCGCCAGCACTGCCGCCGCCAACGCCGCAATCAGAATATGCGTCTTTCTTGAAGGCTCCAGCCTTCCGCTTTTTGCTGCTTTTTCCATAGCTTCCTCCTTTTGCCGTATTTCCGGCATCTTTTCTTCGAAATCTATGATAACAGAGAAAGCTTTAACGAACCTTAAGGAAGTTTGAAAATCCTGTGATTTTCTCTCTAGCGAAAAAAAGCCGTATGTCCCCGGGCCCTCGCGCCTCTTCGCAGCCATCTCCCCGCAGATAAGCGCCCTATGGCCGTTCGCCTCCCCCTCCCCACCTGGCGGCAGCTGTCCCTATTTTCATAAACCGCTTCAAAAGCGGGCCGTTAACGCACATTTTCCCCGAGCTTGTCTGCCCAGGCGGCTGAACTCCGGCCTGCGGCCGTCGGACAACGCCGCCAGGACGGGCCGACAAGTTCGGGGAAAATGTGCGGCAACGGCTGCCGCTTTTTCACAGGTTTATGAAAAATAGGGACAGCTGCCACCAGGTGGGGAGGGGGAGGCGGACGGCCATAGGGCGCTTACCTGCGGGGAATCAGCTGCGAAGAGGCGCGGGGCCCTGGGGACATACGGCTTTTTTCAGCCAGCAAATCAGGGATGAAAGGTGGTGATGCCGATGACATCATTTTCATCCACACCAAGAATTACATAATGGTCTTCGTCTCCTACCCGCATGGTACCGTTCTGGATTTCCAGTTTGTCTGTATCGCAGTTTTTCATTGCGGCTATGAGTTCATCCGTATACAGGGCTTCCAACCCCAATTCGTCCAAATCTTCCAGGTTTTTCAGGACAATTGTTTCTTTTTCCAGTTCCACTGTCACAGGAAAATTACACAAATAACTCAAATATTCCGTAGTCAGTCCCGTCGTGATCTCCATCTGGGCCACAGAAGCAGTAGAACGGAAAGATTCAAGTTCCAGGCTGGCCTCATCTTCTTCTTCGCTTTCTTCCTGCATGGAAGCCGCTTCGGTCTCTGCCGCTGATTCCGGCATGCTGTCAGGCTCTTCTGCCGTCTCTTCTTTTGTTTCACTCGCTTCTTGCACTGGCTGCGTTCC
>USKC01000293.1 GCA_900555195.1 uncultured Lachnospiraceae bacterium | reverse complement strand
CGCAGAGATTATGGGCCTTATGCTTCCCAATGCGGATAAGACCATAAAAGCCACAATACAGCGTTCTTTTACTGACTGTATACGCGCCAGGCTGATTACCGGACAGCAGATTACGTTTCTGGAATACAAAAATCAGGGCGTGTGTCCGGATGACATAGAGGATCAGATAGAAAAATATAAAATCCTATACGGGACGTACCTGAAGTCTCTGCAGCGGGACATTACACTGACACAAAAGCTGGTAGACAAACCTGGCTATACCCGCACCAAACAGAGACTGAAAGATGCCCAGACCATATACGATAAATATAGTGTAGAGAAATATCTGGAAATGTGCAAAGCCCAGATTCTGAGGGATGAGGCAACGAATCTGAAGGGGATACCAAACGGGGACGGAACATTTACAGTGACTGGATATGCGCTGGAGGAGACGCCCAAGCACCTGGTCATTCCCCATGAGGTTCTGGGATATCCGGTGAGCCGGATTGCAGACAATGCGTTTTTGGGGGATACCAATATACAGACACTGGTGATCGAGACGGAGGGAATAGCCGTAGGATCTCAGGCTTTCCGGGGATGCACGAATCTGACAGAGGTTTATATAGGAAGCGGGGTGCATACCGTGGAGGCGTCTGCTTTCGCGGACTGTACCGGTCTTGCCGTCCTCTCTATGGGGGAAGGAATCAGGGAGATCGGGGAGGAAGCATTTGCTAACTGTGTCAGTCTGGGCCAGGCAGAGATCCCCTATTCCGCAGCTACGGTGGGTGCCCGGGCCTTTGCGGGCTGTACGTCGCTGGAGGGAATGGGAATTCTCTCAGAGAATGCCGTATTCGGGGAACAATGCTTTGAGAATGCTCCCCTTGCAGAAGTCGCCGGAGTTGCCGGAACCTCAGGGGAGGTGCTCGCAGAAGAAATCGGATCTGCTTTCGTGCCCAAAGAACCCAAGGTGGAGAGTATATCGGTAAGCAAACTGCCGGATAAGCTGGAATACCGCCTGTTTGACGATGCTGACACCGCCGGAATGGAGCTTACGGTGCGGTATGGCAGCGGAGCTTCTGCTGTGATTCGGGAGGGATGGACCGCTGCCGTGACTGGGCGGACGATTGGAGAAAGCTCCGTGCAGGTGTTTTATGGAGATCAAAATACGTCTTATCCTATCACAATCCTCCCCGATAAAGTGTCCTATACTGTGCACTATGTAGATGAAAACGGCAGGTTTATCAGTCCTTCCGTCACCAGAGAAGGGACGGCAGGTGAGACCGTGAGGGAAGCGGCAATCGCAATCCAGGGATATGAGGCAGATGTGCCTGAGGCAGAGTTCACACTGGGTATCTATAATAATGAACTGCATCTCACCTATCATGAGAGAGAAATTAAGGAGTTGAGCACAGCGTCTGTCACGTCTCTGGAGAAAGCAGTCTATACGGGAAAAGAGATAAAGCCCTCTGTAACGGTAAAAGACGAAGAGGGAAATATTCTGATCGAGGGAACAGACTATACGCTCTCTTACAGAGACAACAAGAACCCGGGAACCGGAAAGATTGTGATTACAGGAAAGGGCAGCTGGACAGGGACTGTGATGAAAGAATTTGTCATCTATATCTCTGGGACCTGGCGGTCAGACGCCAGGGGATGGTGGTATGCCTATGCCCACGGCGGTTATCCAAAAAGCAAGTGGGAACTGATTGAGGGAAGATGGTATTATTTCGATGAGGGAGGGTACCGTATGACTGGATGGATCCGGCCGTCAGGAACCTGGTACTATCTGAATTCGGAGGGTATCATGCAGACGGGCTGGGTGAAATCCGGAAACACCTGGTACTATCTGAAGAACAGGGACGCATCAAAGGAAGATGCTGCCGGCAGCGATGAGGATTTTGACGATTTTGATAATTTCGATGATTTCGATAAGCTGGATGATGAGGAGCCGGAAATCGTTCACGCATCCGGAACAAATGATGCTTCTCAGAAAGAGGACGCCTCCATGGATGATGACGCGGCGCAGCAGGGCAGCGGTCGTTCCTATGTGTCCCTGGATCTCAAGAAGGCGAAAGAAAAAGCGGATGCGTTTCTTGATAACGTCTCTGATAAGGTAGAGGATACAGTAAAAAAGATCAAGACTTCCGAAGAATATGAAACGGTGGCCAATAAGGTGGACGATGCCGTTACCCGTTTTCGCAATTCGGAAGAATTTGAAGCGGTAACCAATAAAATCAACGACACAGTGGATCGTATCCGCAACAGCAACGAATATGCCAACGTGGATGAGCAGATGGAAAATGCGCTCAATAAAGTGAAAGAAGTGACAGAAAAAGCCGTCAATAGAGTTGGACAGCGCCTCAACGTCACAATGGGAAGCGCGGAACGGATGGGAGATTCTGACGGGGCTGAAACGCAGGCGCCTGTGTCCTCAGAAACCGAGGGAACCGAAGCGTCCGTTTCTCCAAATGAAGCGGGAAAAGAGGCTTCTGACACTCCGGCAGCACAGAAAGGAGAGAACTCTGCATCTCCTTCTGACAGCAGCCTTTCCTGATGCGTCTCTTTTCCATTATCCAAAATGTATTTGCGCCGGGCAACAGCGTCCCGGCGCATTGTTTTTTATATCCGCAGTATACATCAACGCTGCCCTGCACACCACAGGACGGCATTTCTGATCAGCCTTTTATAATTCTCTTCCTGAAATACGGAAAGAATATGCCCCGGCGTGAGCACACAAATGCGCCCTTTCCCCATCTGCCTCACATAGCCTGCAGTCTGCGTGCCGCCCGCATCGGATTCGGCAAGCAGCAGTTCCGTCCGATCCTCTGCCAGGTGTTCCAGTTCATAATGTTCATCCCTCACCGTAAAATCCTGCACGCCTTCCGTCACCGGATGCTCTCCGACCACGTGTACCCGCACATCGCATCTGGGCGGATGCTTCACAAAACTATTGCCCACGAATTCCGTATAAGCGCTGCATTCCTCGCTCCGAAAACTGTTGCCGGCATGCAGAGACAGAAATCCGCCTCCTTCCTCCACATATGCACGAAGGTCTTCCGGCCCCACCTCCGTAACACCCGCTTCAAACCAGGGAACCGGATTTGCCCCGGTCAATTCATTCCCCTTGGCACAGAGAATCACCGGATATTCCTTCAGCATTCCCGGAGTGAGAATGTCCTTCGCATCTTTCACATAATCAAGCGAGCAGCTTCCTTCCTCTTCCAGAAAAGCAAGCCCTCTCTCAACCACCTCCGCCGGATGCCACTTGTCGTCACACAGAACCAAGACTTTCATGCATTCCATCCTCCCTTCTTTATGTCGTCTCCCTGCGAATCAAACTCACCGGAAGAACGGTCCTCGGGTGTACCTCTTCTTTGTTCGCAACCCGCACGATCGACTCCACTGCCAGGGAAGCCATCTCAGGTATCGGCTGATGTACGGTGGTAATTTCCGGACTTGTGAGCGTACATACCATGCTGTCATCAAAGCCCACCACCTTCAGCTGCCGTGGGATCTGAATTCCTTTTTTGCCGCAGATTTGTATCACCCATGATGCGGCTACATCATTTCCCGCAAAAATCCCATCCACTTCCGGATGCTCTGTCAGAAGTCTCTCTATACTCTCCTTACATCCCATACGGCTTCCGTCCGCACGCTCTCTTTCCGGCTCGATACACGCCAGGCCTTCCCGAACACAGATTTCCAGGAAGCCTTTTTCCCGCTCTTCTTCTGATGCAGGCAGAATTTCATCGGAACCAAGGTAAGCAACCGTACGGCATCCTTTTTCAGACAAATGTTTTGCCGCCAGCCTGCCGCCCTGCCGGTTGTCGCATTCGATCACCGCCACGCACCCTTCCTGAAACCGCTCCAGCGCCACCAGCGGCACGCCCAGTTCTTCCACATACTGCTCCCGCACGGAACCGCTGCACAGGATCACTCCGGCCACCCGGATTCCCTTGCACATCTCCAGATATTGCTGTTCCTTGTCATCTCTGTGATTGGAATTGAACACCACCAATCGATAACCGTTCATAAAGGCTGCCGTTTCCAGACAGCTCAATACCCTTGCAAAATAAGGGTGGTCGATATACGGCAGAATCACCCCGATCGTATTCGTCGTCTGTTTGGAAAGAGACCTGGCCAGTTCATTCGGCTGATAATTCAGCTTCTTCACCAAATACGTGGGATACATCCACCGACCCATGTAGAAAAATGGGCAGTTCATGGAAAATACCTCCAAAAGAGTATTTCGATGACCTTCTTAAATACGTATTAGTATCCAAAAAGGTTTCTATCAACGGCGTCACCGCCGAGACCGACGCAAAAGGTTGGGTAAGTTCCGGGTC
>USKC01000292.1 GCA_900555195.1 uncultured Lachnospiraceae bacterium | reverse complement strand
AAATTGTAGCCTTGGTTGCGGTACCATTCCGTATATACCCGGTTCAGCGTAAACGACATGATGGCCAGGATATTGGCATAGAGCGTGCTTTCCGGCCAGGTTGCGTAGATCTCGGAGGAAGCCACATTTTTGATATAGTCCGTGTATCTGACATAGTAATCCTGGGCGGAAGAATCGGAGGGAACGCCATCATGGACGATCACATACTCCGGGACGACGACGCGGCTCAGGACGATTTCTCCGGTTTCATCCATAGGCTTGATTTCTGCCTCGGGGATTTTCGGCGGATATTCTCCATACAGGGTATGATCCGGAATGAAGATGTCCTCTTCCCGCCCTGGGCGTTGCTGCGGGATCATGGAGATGGGCTGGATGGAGGTGACATCCGGAAGAATTTCGGAGCCGGAGACAACCACGGGCTCATAACCCGGCGCTTCAACGGAAATATCATATTCAGAATAGGGCCGGACATCAGAAGGCTCCTGGCTGTAGCGCAGGGCAGGAGCGGGAAGTTCTATCTCCCGCGTCTGACCGGAATCATCCGTTGTCAGCGTTTGTATGATGGAATCAGGCTGGCCGGTGATGGAGATAGTGACGGTCGCATTTGCGACAGGTATCTGCCCGAGGCTGGAAGTCAGGCTGATTTTCAGCCCTCCGGCGTAGGGACTGTCGATGGTCTGGGAAGCGTGAACGTTTTTGGCCATAGGCGGTTCACCTCATGCATGTGCTTACGGATATTCTATGCGCGTCGGAGGAAATGGGTGCATGTTTTAACACTGGGTCGGATCACATAAGCGACCCGACCCAGTGCACATTCTTGTCTTCGATGATGGAATAGGAGGACAGTATGCACTTGCACTACGTCCTGCCTATCAGTCCAGGTTCAGCTGCTTTTTCATGATATATTCCGTCAGGATATAGGAAATTACCCCGAAGATAATGGAACCTGCTATAGAAATAATAAAGATGCTGCTGAAGAAAATACCAAAAGTAGCAGGGATGACTGCCGAATCGTTAGTAACATCTGTGGTTATGACCAACTGAGCCATCCCTGGAATCATTGCAAAGGACATAACGGTCTGTATCAGCATGGTAAAACCGATATAACAGAGTACGGCGCCCATCACTTTGTGCTTGGAGAACAGCTGCCCTAAAGAAATCGCCCCGTAATAGATCAGCACACTGCTGAAGGAGGAGGTCACATACAGAACCAGACAGACGATTCCGAATGCGGGCAGGTTCATGCCGAACAGAGCGTGAGAATTGGCTGAAAACCAGGCTAGATCTAGGTGAACCGGCTCACTGCTTAAAACGGGCATACAAAAGGCGAATGCCACGAGTATAGCCCAGGTGATCAGGAGGCTTAGCACGAACATCCAGAAAGCCCCTATCAAAAGTTTGGATAGAATCAACTCTCTTGGGGTGACAGGAAGCGTGTGCATGAGATACCCTTCGTCGGTATACAGGTTTCTGTAGAAACGAACCGCGATATAGAGAGAAGCCACCATGCTGATGCAGCTGAGCAGAAGGCAGAAGCCCATGATAAAAAAGAAGGCTCCCACATTCAGCGCGTCATCGCCCTGCGGCACTTCCATCCGGCTGAAACAGATGGCGGACAGCAGGGTTGAAAGAATGACGATTATGCAGGAAAGGCATGGAATGCGCCAGGTCTCCTTCCATTCATGTTTCATTAAACGGCTTAGCATGCGAACACCTCCCTGAAATAGCCATCTATGCTCTTTCCGTAATTAGAACGGATATCTTCCACTGAAGAATAGAGGAGAAGCTGTCCATCCCGGATAAAAATCACATCATCCAGAACAGCTTCAATATCCGAGATCAGATGAGTGGAAAGCAGAATGGATGCATTTTCATTATAATTGGATATGATGGTTTTGAGGATATAGTCCCGTGCAGCGGGATCCACGCCCGCAATGGGCTCATCCAGGATATACAGATCCGCATCCCGGCTCATGACAAGCACGAGCTGTACTTTCTCCTTGGTTCCTTTGGAGAGGGACTTCATTGCCGCATTTTTATCGATTTGCAGAGAATCCAGCATGGAAAGCGCGCGTTTCGGATCAAAATTATCATAAAAATCATTGAAATAGTCCAATAAATCAGATATCCGCCTGCTGCTGGTCAGATACGTCCGTTCCGGAAGATAGGAGATCCGTTTCTTTGTCTCCACACCCGGGGCAAAACCGTCTATCAGCACGCTTCCTGCGGTGGGCTGCAGAAGGCCGCACATCAGCTTGATCAGCGTGCTCTTTCCGCTGCCATTGGGGCCCAGAAGGCCTATGATCCGTCCGCGCGGAATGGAAAGATTCACTCCGCGCAGGGCGGGATTGCGTCCATACATTTTCGTCAGATTAGTGATTGATACCAGCTCCTTCATACAGAGCGCTCCTTTCTTCCCCATTTTTGGAAGGCTCTGCATCCTCGGGTGCATCCTTCCATTTCCCAGCTTCTTCAGCCTGCAGAAGCCGGATGACGTCCCCTGGCTCAAAGCCGAGACTTTTCATTTTTTGAATAAAAGCATTAACTTCTTCCCTTGCGAGGCTGGTTCGGGTCTGTGCAATCATAGAAGTATCCTCCGTTACGAATCTGCCGCTGGTGCGCTTGGTTACAATCAGGCCGCTGCGTTCCAGTTCCGCAAAGGCCTTCTGCATCGTGTTGGGATTCACGCTGGCTTCAGCTGCCAATTCCCTGACGCTTGGAAGTTTCCCGCCCGGCGGATAGATGCCGGAGACGATCTGAAGCTGGATGCGTTCCAACAACTGTGCATAGATAGGACGGTCAGAATCCAGATTCCATGCCATATCATCATTCCTTTCCATATAATACCCTGCGCAGAAAATCTAAAGAAGTTCTTGCCAGGACTATTGTATTATTATAATAATACAATAGTCCATATTGAATCCTTTGTCAATAAGAAATATTGACCCATTCCACACATAAAAAATGTACTTGCAATGGTTCAGGCGTTTTCGGTAAAGAACCTATGGCGCTCAGATGGAAGCAAGGTATATGCATGTCCGGCGGAATCTGTTATCCACGGATGAATTCCTCGATACAGTCCAGGAGCTTTGTATTCTGTTCGGGAAGAAGAAGGCAGAAGCGGAAGTAATGTTTCCCCAGGCTGTGAAAATCCGAGCAGTCCCGAATCATCATCCTGCGGCGGATGGCCGCTTCAAAAAGGTCGTGTGCGCTGCAGTCTTCTTTCAGAATGCGGATCAGAAGGAAATTGGCGAATGCCGGATAGGGTTTTAAACCTTCAATGCTGGAAAGGCGTTCCAGGCAGCGCCCGCGCTCGGAATCGATGAGGGCTCGTGTCCTTTCTATATAAGAACTGTCGCTGAACATATGCTCTCCGGCAGCGGCAGCGATGGAGCTGACCGTCCATGGATTTTTATGCTCAGAAATGGCGGAACGCAGCCATGCATCCTTTGTCAGGGCATAACCCAACCGCAGGCCGGGAGCCGCCCAGAACTTGGAAACGCCGCGCAGGACGATGAGGCGGGGAAAACGCGCGACAAGCGGGATGGCGGTCAATTCCTGGTAAGAGGGAGCAAATTCCACATATGTTTCATCCACCATCACCCAGATCCCGTGCGCGCCGCAGAAATCCAGCAGCGTTTCCATCTGCCCGGAAGGAATCGCGCTGGAAGTGGGATTGTTGGGATTGCACAAAACCAATAGGGAACAGTCCGGACGTTCGACAAGGGCGCCCTTCAGATCCTCGACGTCCAGCCGGAATTCATCTTCCTCCTTTAAGTCATAGTAGGCAATATGGCTTCCAGCCAGCCTCAGCTCCCGTTCATATTCTGAATAGGAGGGCCCCAGGACGACGGCTTCCTTTGGACGCAGTGCCTGTATACAGGCACAGATCAGTTCCGTTGAACCGTTCCCCACCAGGATGTGCTTTGCATCCGCACCCGTATACGCGGCCAGAGCTTCCCTCAGTTTCCGGTATTCCCTGTCCGGATAAGAAGAGAGCACATCCAGATGCTGGCTGAGATATTCTTTCAGGGATTCCGGCAGGCCAAGCGGATTCACATTTGAACCGAACCCGATGATTTCCTCCTTAGGGATTCCGTAGATTTCTTCTATTTTTTCAAGATCGCTTCCATGAAATTGTGCCATATGACAACCTCCTTTTCCGAAAGAATACAGCTTCCGCTGTGCGCTGTCAATCCTCCCGCAATCCCCGCCAGGCCCTCTCGTATTCCTCCGCATCTGTTCCGGCGCTCTCCGTCCCGCACACGGCTGGAGCCTGTTCCCTGGCAGATGGCTTTGCGGCGGAGGGGACGGCAGGGCTGGGCGGAATTGCT
>USKC01000291.1 GCA_900555195.1 uncultured Lachnospiraceae bacterium | reverse complement strand
TTGAGCAAAAGTCCGCGTGGGATTGATGTGGTATCTTTAACTTTGGGAAACTCCCCTGGGGTATTCCATCACCTGGGATCCGAAAGTAATTACGCTGGATGACACGCAGGGAATGGATGTGTTCAGTTATAATACGTCGCAGGAAATAGAAGGGCCTGTATATATTGCAGTTCAGGCTTATCCGGATATGGATGCGGGTACCCTTGCGGATGGGCTTGTGCTGCAGTCAGAGGATGACAGCGTGACGGTAGAAGAGACTTCCCTGGGCGCCGATGGCATATCGGCAAAATACATTTACTCGGAACAGGAAACAGACGGAGTAATCCAGGTTTCCGTATACTATGTAGTTCCTGCAGGTAGTGGTTCCCTTCTGGTTGAGGCAGTTGGCTATGTGGGGATGCCGGATGAGGCTGAAGGGCTGTTTCAGGAGATGCTGGGAAGTTTCCGGATTTCAGGAAGCGACTAAGCATATGGAAATGGATAGGAAGGCCCCGCTTTTGATGGGTTTTTCTGTTCCGTCAGATTTTCCCCAAAAAGCCATGTTTTTTTAAATCGGATCAAAAATATGTGCTACAATATAGATGTATTCATAGTTTTTCCTTTTCTTTTCGGGAGCGGATCTTCTTTTGCGGGGATCAGCTCCCTGTTTTGTATACAGCCTTTTCCGGCATATTTCCTATGTAATAGTTGATAAAGTTTAAGGAGGAATATAAATGGGAAAAAAGGCGTATAAGTCTGGAGAAATGAATAGAAAGGGTATAAGGATTCCTAAGGATTTCAAGCACGAATATGTCTGCTGTTTGCCTAAGCCATTAGAGCAGACGATTATGGAAAATATAGAGGAAAAAATCCATACCCTTCTATTGTCAGAAGAAGAAAAAAGGCAGGCTCTGGAGGATGCCAACTGCTCCAAAGTTTGTGATTTGACAGAAACCGTTGAAATCACGTTTTGCCTTTGAGAACAGCAGGCAGAAAGGAAAAAATATATGTTGGATATTGCAAAGGTTTATCTGTTCAGGAAAGGGAAAAATGGTGCGTTTATCTCGCACGATGATTATGGAAAAATCATTATTGGAAAAAACTGTACCACTCCCGGATTTTATAAAATCCGGTTGAAAAAAGAATTGCACAAGTGTTATATCGCGGACGTGATCCAGAAGGTGCTGTACGACTATTATGGCGGAATGACTTATGAGGAATTTAAAGAACTTTTAAGCTCCCGTGGATATGCAATAGCGTTCGAAATGCCGTTTACGACTGAATACTATGGAAACGGAGAAAAGGTGGTTTATGGCGAAAAACGTTTGGTGGCATATTCCAAAAAGTTGAACATGATCATTGTTGCAGATTCCTTTTCTCAGAGGAATACTTTTGACTCTATTGAGTGCTATTGCTACGGTACAAATGCTTTCGATTTTATAAACCATAAAATGCTGTCATTTGGTTCGGACGATGTGGCCGTTTTTGACCTTACCCGTGATGCTTCTGAACCAGAACCGCTTCATAAAGTAGAAGAATCCTGCTCACCGGACACAGACCTTTCACAGTACCAGTTAAAGGTCCCCTCCGGATGGACATATGATGATGCCCCTGAAACTGAAGAGGATTTTGCAAATTATACGAAAATGTTTCTCGCATTATGTCCTCCGGAGTTAAAGTCATGGTTTGTACATTAAGCTGTCAACAAGGAGGAGAGCATGAAAAAAGATGATTTTGTGAGCCGCGCTGCAGTAAGTCAACTTCTCCTGACTTGCGTCAGGAGCTTGCAGTGCATGGCAGACGGTAACCATACAGCGCAAACTTATCTGGATACAGCAGGCTCGCCAGCCCCCCGCAGGGGAAAGGTGGAGGCCCGCCAATGACCAGACGGTTATCCTGGTGAGTTGCCATACCAGGGTGTGTATTTCAACAGTTCCTATGGAAAGAGGGCAGGCACGGCGTTCATGCTGTGGCTGCTTTCTCTTTGGCGATCTGAAGCACCACCCGGGCCGCATTGGTATCCCGGTGGTGCTGCGTATGGCATGCTGGGCATACCCACTCCCGATCGGAAAGGGAAAGCCTTTCTTCCAGCTTCAGGACATAGCCGCATGCGCTGCAGGTCTGGCTGGTAAACCGGGGCGGAACCTGGACAAATTCCTTCCCGTACGCCTCCGCCTTATAGGAGAGCTTCGTGAGAAAGGATCCCCATCCGGCATCAGAGACCGCTTTCGCCAGGCGGTAGTTCCGGACAAGGTTCTTTACCTTCAGGTCTTTCGCCGCAATGAAGTCTTGGTTCTCGACTTCACGCTTCGAAAGCACATGCAGGTAATCTTCCCTCTGCCGTGCCACCTTCCTGTGGATATATGCGACTTTCCTGCACTGTTTCTGGTAGTTTCTGCTGTCATGCAGTTCCCTGCCTTCTTTTTTTGCGTGCTCTGCCATCCGGCTCAGTTTATGCTGCTGTTTTGCCAGCGCTGTCCGTGCCTCCCGGTAGAAATGCATGTTGGCGGACGTCTGCCCGTCGGAGCCGTTTACGAGCTCGATCAGGTTAAGGTCGATCCCCCTTTCGTAACCGGTCTTCGGGAGGGGGGTGGAAAAAGGGGGTATCTGACGCAAGCTGGAAGGAAGCCCAGTATTCCCCGACGGAATCCCTTCTGACGGTGATCGTGCCGATCCGGATGTCACAGACTTCCTGCCGTCTGATGATTTCGGCAACTTTCAGCGAGGAACCGCCGAACCGGATCCGCCCAAGCTTTGGGAGCGTCACATGGTTTTTGTCCAGGAACCAGACATTGCTGTTGTGCCCTTCTTTTGTGTCTTTAAAATAGTAATGTACATTCGTCTGGTAGGACTGCAAGCTGGACTTCTTTTTAAAGACAGGGACGCCGGAATGCCGGTCCTTCCTGTTCTTCCAGGAGGCAAAGTAATTCTTATTCGCATTGGCGACCGCCTGGTCGTCCACATCCGGCCCATAAAGGTACGGGAGGGCATTCTTGATGTTCTTCAGGCTGCCTGAAACGGAATCCAGGTATCCCAGGCGGTCCTGGTAAGCAGGTACAAAGGAGGCTGTTTTGGACAAACGATAGCGTTCATTGCCGACAGCGACCAGATGGTTATAGACGGCACGCGCCGCCCCGTCATTGACTGCAATGATGCGTTTCTGTTCGTTGGAAGGGTATAGCTTTACCCTGATCCCACAATGGTATGCCATATCCGCCATCTTCTTCATATCCGGCTCCTCCTGTATGATATATTGTAGAACATACGAAGGTATTGTATATGCAAAAGAATGAACGGATAGGCGGGACAGTATATGAACGGAGTTATGTGTACAATTTCCATTACCACCTGATCTGGGTGACGAAATACAAAAAGCCTGTATTTACAACTCCCGTGCTCATTGATGAGATGAAAACCATCCTGAAAGACCTGTCCGCCGTGAATGAGATCCTGATAGAAGAGATGGAAGTCATGCCGGACCACAGCCATCTGTTGATAAGCTTTAAGTCAAAACATGCCCCGTCAAGTATCGTGAAATACCTGAAGGGGCACAGCGCAAAACTCTTTTTCCAGAACCATCCTGAGATAAGGGACAGTTCCTTCTGGGGAGGGCATCTCTGGAGCCACAGTTACTATATGAGTACGCTTGGAAATATGAGCCAGGAAGTGGTGGAGAAATATATCCGCAACCAATATACGAAGTGACCCCGGCCGCATTCCTCCCCTGACTTTGTCAGAAGATTCCTGCTGTTAATTAATTGAACCTTCCGATTCCGGAGGGTGGGATATAAAACTTGGGCAAGTCTAGGTCTGTCATACCACAAAGCTGCCATGTAGGGAGCAATACCCATCATGGCAGCTTTTCATTTCAGCCATATCCTGTTTTGTACGGTAACAAATATAGCATATTTCTTTTGTGTCTTTTGAAAAAAATTAACGAGAGGAGAAAATGATGAAGTATTTGAATGAGTACAAGAGCGGTGACAGGATGTATGGTATTTACCTGTGCAAGCAGGTACAGGATGCAACAGCCAAAACAGGAAGGTCTTATAAGAACGTAGTCCTCCAGGACAAAACAGGGACTATGGATGGTAAAATCTGGGAGCCGGATGATATGGCGATCAGCACTTTTGATGCCTTGGATTACATTGAGGTTCAGGGAGAAGTCAGCACATATCAGGGAAAACTTCAAGTCAGCATCAGGAGGGTCAGATGTGCAACAGAATTCGAATATGACCCGGCTGATTACCTGCCGGTCAGCAGCAAAAATATTGATCTGATGTTCCAGGAACTGAATGGTTTTATCAGCCGCGTGGAGAACAAGTGGCTGAGGAAACTGCTTGAGAGCTTTTTCCAGGATGATGCTGCAT
>USKC01000290.1 GCA_900555195.1 uncultured Lachnospiraceae bacterium | reverse complement strand
CAACATGATCCGCCAAAATATACCAAATTCTGACAGTCCATCTATCCTGGCCGCTTCCTCCAACTCCTTCGGTATCCCAGAGAATGAAGCCCGCAGCATAAATACAGTCATGGCCGCGCCCAAGTTAGGAATCACCAGACCGGCAAATGTGTCATACATTCCCAGCTTATAGACTTCCAAAAACAAAGGAACCATAATGACCTGAAAAGGGATCATCATTGTCGCCAGAACCATAATAAACAGCACATGTTTTCCTTTAAATTCCAGACGGGCAAACGCATATCCAGCCAGGGAATTAAGAAAAGCGGAAGGAATGGTGGTGGCAAGGCAATAGATCACCGAGTTTCTCACATATCCCCATATTTTAATCCGTTTCGTAATATCCGTGAAATTCTGCAACGTCAAAGTTTCCGCAAAGAACTTGGGAGGATATTGCATCAGCTCAGTTTGGGGCCGGAATGCGCAGATTGCAATCCAAATCACCGGGATCAGGACGGCCAATGCGAAGATAGATAGAAAGATCGTAATCAAAACATATCCTACCGCAGACTTTATTTTCCGTTCCATATCTTCTCCCCCCTATTTCTCTTCCTTGAACAGCTTCGCATAAAAAACGATCGTAATCGCCAGAATGATAACGAACAGGAACATGGATACTGCCGAACCGTATCCCATCCGGTTATTAGAAAACGCTTTTATATAGGTATAGTAAACCAAACTTTCCGTCGTATAGTTGGGACCGCCCTCCGTCGTAGTGAATACCAGATCAAAAATCTGGAGAGAGCCGATAAAACGCGTGATTAACACAAAAGAAAACGTATCCTTGATCACCGGCAGCGTAATTGCAAAAAACTGCCTCACTTTTCCGCAACCATCCAGTTCTGCCGACTCATATAATTCCGACGGAACATTCTGCATGGCGGAAACAAAGATCACTGTACTGATACCGAAAGATCGCCAAATAGACATAAATACGATGACATAGAACGTCAGATGCTCCGAGTTGAGGAAATTGACTCCTTTCACTCCGATCTGTTCCAGCCAATATGTCATAATACCTACATTAGAATGCAGGAACATCTTCCACATGATAGCCACTGCTGTCGCGGAGCAAACAATCGGCAGGAAATAAACCGCCCGAAAAATTTTATTTCTTCTGGTATTTTTGGTGAGCAGGGCTGCCAAAAGCAGACCCACAATAATCTGGAGAGACACTTCAATCAACGTAAATTTGATTGTCACGCCCAAACTGTTCCATAAACGATCATCCGCAAATGCTTCACGGTAGTTCTCCAGGCCCACGAACCCTTTTCCTACCAAAAACATGTCCATATCAAAGAAGCTGCATACAAAAGCAGCAATCATCGGAAGTATCCGAAAGATAATCAGCAGCAGAACCACCGGCATCACAAACAGATATGCCATATGGGACGGCTTGCTCCAAAACGCTCTTACCTTTTCCATATTTAATCTCCATTCCGGAGCGTCAGCAAAGCTTCGCTTTGTTGCGACGGGGGAAAAAACGCGAATGCGATTTCTCTGATGCCTAAAAGCTATTTGTGACGCTCCGCACAAATAGCTTTGTGAAAAATAAGCCATCAGGCCTATTTTTCACACTACTCCTCCCCTGTTTTTCCCACAGTGCCGTTCTTTCTGCGGCAGAACTGCTTCATGTAATTCCATGCCAACCTTGCATCCATGGGAGCGACTTCATGGCCTTTGTCATGCATAAGGACAAAATTATAGGTATTTTCTCCTTCCGTATCTTCCGAGAAAAAGCGCTGAACGGTATAATAATGCTCAGGATGGCGCAGATCTGGATGCAGTAGTTCACTTACTTTCCCGTCCACTCCATGCTCCGGCCCCTCTTCTCCAGCTTCCGGTGTCGGCTCCACTTCAATCCTGTTATACCGTTTCCAGAAATCATACTGATGTTGCTGAGAACTGTTTCTTCGGATCGGCGAAGATGCTTCCCTGGTTCCATAGGTATACCAAACGGGCATGCGCCAATCATAAGTCTCTTTCTTTTCCAGCGCAAGACGCATGGGTTCCACATCCCGGTAGTTCACTTCACAATACCCGCCTCTCACTCCCGGCCAGTTAGAATCTATATGCCCCAACGCCGCCACCAGTTCCGGATAAATCATTGCTATAGTCTGCGCCATTCCGGCCCCATTGGAAAATCCTGACAAATATACTCGCTGTTCATCGATTGGATAATGTTCCAGCATATATATAATCAGAGCCTTGCAGTATGAAAGATCATCTTCCCCATCCGGAAGCAGTTCCATATTCCATCCGGCTCGGTTGCTTCCCCATGGGTAAACAGTAATAAAACCTGCTTCTTCTCCGATTTCATGGAATCGGCTCATTTCTGCGGCCTCACTTGGATTATCAGAACCTCCGTGATAAAAGAACACTACCGGAACCTTATCCACCTTTCCTTCTCTCACCTTCTGCGGGGTATGTACCAGCCAGCTATGCGGCTTTCCGTCCAGCCTCTTATCTTCCAGGAACCATTCGAACCCCGGATCCTCCATATCAGTGCGGTCAGAGCAGTCCCCATAGAACGAAGTATTGAGCCTGCGGGTTTTAGAAAACAGTTCTTCCCATACCTGAGCCAAAAGTTCCGGTCCCAGAGCTCGCTTTTCTTTCTCTATCACCAAATGAACCGCAGGATTCACATCGTTTATCAGCACTCCTTCTTCCTCTGCCAGTTTCGAAACGCCGTCCATTTCTTTAAGGCAGCCAACAACCTGGTCGCTGCATCCGCACAGCCATGCCGGTACCGGCGAACCGACTGCCATCTTTTCTGTCTCTTCATCTATTTGGGCACCGAGCAGCAGAGCAGCTGCCATATTCCTTGGATCCAATGCGATCATTGCTGCCAGCAAACTGGCCCCATCCCCAATACCAATGAAGTATCTGGTATCGTTCATAGTATGCCAGGTGCTCAACATGAATTCATATGTTGGGATTCCTTTTTCGTTCACCGGAACCGGTCCATCGTCCGGCCGGTTCATCCCATCCTGCATAGCAGCCACCATACATATGTCCTCTTTTCTCCCCTCTTTGTCCTTCCATCTCCAACCGCCTGCCGGAGGGTTTGGGAAGCACAACACCAGATGCTTTTCTTCAGCAAGTTCTTCCAGCCCGGCTTGAAGCAGAGCCTCTGCTGATTCCTTAGATTCATCCGTCCGAAGCACAGTTATAGAACAGACCTTCTCCACAGAACGATTGGGCATATCCGGATAATACAGATACGCGCTCCATCCCGTCTTTTCCCATCTTTTCTCCAGTAATTCCCCTTTCATTTCATCCCTTCCCTTTCTATTCTTCTGGCCGTGTACAACTCTCCCTATATTCGATTTCCAACGGAAAAATCCTGGAAATATGCATCCGCTCTCCGCTCTCAAGCATGGACTGCAACAATTCTATGCACGCCCCGCTCATTTTTTCAATCGGCAGACGAATACAGGATAAGGACGGCGTTACCATTTCATTCCATTCATTACCCCCATAAGAAAGAATGCTGATTTTCTCCGGCACCCATATCTTACGCCGATGAAATGCCTGCAAAATTCCCAATGCCATCTCGTCGTTCGTGACAAATAAACTTTCCGGCAGTCCGTTTTCCGCCAAGAATATCTCTGCTGCCGCTCTCCCTCCGTCTATGCCAAGGCTGCGGCATACTTGCCACTCATCCCTAAGTTCCAGGCCATAACGCCTGCAACCATCCTTATATCCCTGTACCCGCAATGCATTGGATTTATTCGGATTGCAGGAGGAGACCAGTCCTACCCTCCGAAAGCCTTTTTGCGCAAACACGCCTGCAGCCTGCATGCCACCGCTATAATCGTCTACATAGACCGAAGCGAATGCCCCATTCGTCCAGTTATATACCACGATGGGGATATCCAGCTTCTGCTTTTCCAGCTCCTGCATATCCCTCTCCGACAAAGCAAAAATGATGGCTCCACAGCAAAACTTTGAGGACAGCCTCTCATACTTTTCTTTCAAATGGCCATATACAAAAGGGCATACGACCAATTCCAGAGCCATTCCGTTTTCCCGAATGGCCCGCATAGCCCCAGAAATCACCATTCCTGCAGGAGACATAGAATTTTCAATTATGGACATAAAAACGGCAACCGTTTTCTTCCCCATTTCCAAACTCACTCCAACCCAAAGGCCATATTCCTCACTCTATGATGTACATACAACTCCAAGTTCGGTACGCTGTTGTGCATATAAACTACGCTCATCCGTTCCTTCGGATCAATCGCCACATAGGTTCCCATATACCCCGTCCAGCCGAACTCCCCTACGGAAGTATTTCCTGTGGCTCGCCCGCTTTCTATCCGGGTACGCACACCAAGCCCATAAC
>USKC01000289.1 GCA_900555195.1 uncultured Lachnospiraceae bacterium | reverse complement strand
CCGCCGCTTTCTTTGATTCCCCTTCCCAACCCGTCCTTTTCCTGCCCCCGCAGTCCGGCGCGCCCTTTCCCGTATGCCCTCCCCTGTGCCGAAGGCAGCGTCGGGCCGGGAAGGGGAATCAAAGAAAGCGGCAGGCTCCAGACCGCGTCCCATGCAGGGCAGGGCGATAAATGCAGCCTCTTGTATTCTTTCCGGCTTGGAAATATAATAAACGATAACATCACAACGGCATGAACTGCGGCGGCCCGTGCAGGCCGCCCGGACCGGAAAGGAGAACAAAGGGATGGATAACAGACTGTTGCTTGTGGAAGATGATGCGAGCCTGATCGACGCGCTGGCCTATTCCCTGAAAAAGAACGGATTTACGCTGGAAATCGCCCGCGGCGTACAGGAGGCCTATGCGCTTCTGTCAGCTTCTTCTTTTGATCTGCTCCTTCTCGATATCACCCTGCCGGACGGAAACGGATACCAGGTGTGCGAACGGATCCGGGCGGAAGGGAACCAGGTTCCGGTCATCTTTCTGACCGCCCTGGATGAAGAGGTAAACGTCATCCGCGGCCTGGACTGCGGGGGCGATGACTACATCACCAAACCCTTTAAGCTGGGAGAGCTCTGCTCACGGATCCGGGCGCTCTTGCGGCGCAGCGGGATCCGGGCCGCTTCTGATTCCACTCTGCTAATTTCCGGGCCCATCTCCATTGATCTGCCCAACAGCCGTGCGCTGCGAAACGGTCAGCCTCTGGATCTGACGGCCGCTGAATACCGGCTTCTGTGCCTTCTCATCCGCAACGCGGGCCGCACGCTGCCGCGCAATTCCATTCTGGAAGCGCTCTGGGACGGAAGCGGCAACTATGTGGATGACAATACCCTCTCTGTCTATATCCGCAGACTTCGTGAAAAGCTGGAAGCGGATCCGTCCGCTCCCAGACATTTACTGACCGTCCGCGGCTTCGGCTATCAATGGAAGGAATGACGCTTATGAATTTTCTCCAGGAAAAACAATCCGCCAGATATTTTTTCTTCACCCTATTCTTCTGTATGCTTCTGCTCCTTTCCTCCCTGCTTCTTGCTGTGCTCTGTGCCCGCGGGGCGCGAAATGCCATGCTTGAACGGGAAGGCGAGATCGCTTCCGGACTTCTTGAAGCAGGGATTCCGGCCGGGACGGTCGCTTCCGCTTTTAAAAATGTCTCCGTCACTTCAGAAGGCTCCTCCTTTCTTGAAAAAATCGGCCATACGCAGTCCGTTTCCGCGGGGTTCTATCCGGCTGTCGGCCAGTCCGCGCGCGCTTTTCTCCTCCTTTCCTTCTGCCTGGCCCTGGGCCTGTCCCTTCTCCTCCTCACTGTGTCCGTCCTTTTCCTGCGCGCAAGGGAGCAGCTCTATCTGGAAGCGGCGGATACCATCTCCCGGTTCTCAGAGGGGGATTTTCAAACGCATCTTCCAAGGGATGAAACAGGTACCCTTTTCCTTCTTTTTTCTTCCGTCAATCAGCTCGCAGACGCCCTACGCGCCCAGATGGAGTCAGAGCATCGGGCAAAAGAATTTCTAAGGGAAATGATCTCTGACATTTCCCACCAGCTTAAGACCCCTCTCGCCGCCCTTGAAATGTATATGGAAATCATCTCCGAGGAACCGGACAATCCTTCTGCTGTCGCAAACTTTTCCCAAAAAGCCTCCAGCGCTCTGGAACGCATGGAGCAGCTCATTTCTTCCTTGCTGAAAATTGCGCGGCTGGATGCGGGCAGCATCGTTTTCAAGCGGACGCCCTGCCGGATGGACGCGCTCATCTGCCGCGCCACGGAAAATCTGCTCACCCGGGCGAAGGTGGAGCATAAGACGATTCAGACACAGGGGGAGCCAGAGGCGGTTCTCTTCTGCGATCCGGAATGGACTGCAGAAGCCATCGGAAACCTGGTGAAAAATGCCCTGGATCACACCGCCGCCGGCGGCCTGATCCGCATCCAGTGGCAGCAGTCCCCCGCAATGCTGCGTCTGTCCGTTTCCGATAACGGTTCCGGAATCGCGCCGGAGGACATCCATCATATTTTCAAACGGTTCTACCGCAGCAGGCGGGCCGAAAATCGGCCCGGCATCGGCCTGGGACTGTCACTGGCCAAATCCGTGACCGAAGGGCAGGGCGGGATCCTTTCCGTTCAAAGCACGCTGGGAGAAGGGACGGTATTCACCCTTTCCTTTCTTACGGATCTGTAAACTGGAATTCACGCGATTGTAAGGTTCGCATGCTATTCTTTCATTCGTAAGGAAAGGATGGTGTACGCCCATGAAAAAGTCCGAAATGAACCATTATCTTGATTTGATCCCCATTTATGCCCGCGCGCATAGGAAACTGAGCCAGAAAGCGCGGATCTGCATCATGCTCTCCGTCTTTCTGGTGGCCGTGCTGTTCGGCCTGGCGGATATGTATCTGCGCGGCGTCACAAAAAAGCAGATGCTGGAAGAAGGAAACTGGCATTATTCCCTCTCTTCCATAAACGAAGAAACGGCAGCCTGCATTTCCGCTTATCCCCAGGTGGCCGCTTCCGGTTTTCATGCCGGCTGTCCTTCTGATGCCGGATTCCGGCTCGCATCCACACCTGTTTCCCTCAGCGGACAGGAAGAACCGGTTTTTACGGATATTTTGCTGTGTTCCATCCAGGAAGGCGCTTATCCTGCCGCAGTCGACCAGATCGCCCTTTCCTCCGACTTTAAACACCGCCTTCAGGTCGGAGACAGCCTTCTGCTCACGCTGCCGGATAACACCGTTCAAAGATTCACAATTTCCGGATTTTTTGAAAAGGAAGAGAGCCGCAGGCTGACATCCGAAAGCGGCAGCACCGTCGTCCTCTCCCTGGAAGGCATTCGTGCCCTTGCCTCTTTTGGCATGCAGGAACAATTTCTGATTCAGCTCTCCCGCCTGTGCGATATGGATGCCGTTGTCTCGGGCATGGCCAAGCAGCTGTCCCTGGAAGCCGGGCAGGTTACAGCCAACGAACCTCTGCTTAGCATTCTCGGCCAGCTGAAAGGAGGCGGCGTCAGCCAGATCTATCAGGTAGCCTTTCTTCTGTCGCTCATCGTCATGGCTACCTGCGTCCTGATGATCTCCGGCAGTTTAAATGGTGATGTGCTGCTGCGCACCAGATTTTTCGGGCTTCTGCGCTGTCTGGGCGCCACCCCATCCCAGATCCGGCGATATGTTACACTGGAAAGCCTGCGCCAATGCAAAACAGCCATTCCCGCAGGGCTTCTCCTCTCCTTCTTCATCGTCTGGATCCTCTCTGCCGTCATGCGCACGTTCAGCCCCTATTGGTTTTCTTATATGCCTCGTTTCGGAATCAGCCTGCCGGCCGTCGCCGCAGGAAGCATGTTGGGGCTCATCTGTGTGCTTCTATCCTCCCATGCTCCTGCCAAAATGGCGGCGAAGTCGTCTGCGCTGGAAGCTGTCACAGGCAGCCGTCCTGCCGTTTCCGCCCGCCGCCCTCCATCCGCTTCCCGGCCGCATCCCTCATCCGGCAGCCGGATGTTTTCGTCCGATCTTCCGATCGAGGTCTGGCTGGGATTCCAACATGCTTTAATTAAGAAGAAGCGCTTTCTTCTGACCAGCGGCGCCTTCGCCGTATGCGTCGTGCTCTTCCTCACCTTTGGCGTTTTGGTGGAATTCATGAACCATGCCTTCACACCCTCCCCATGGACGCCGGACCTGTCCGTCGCCAGCGAAGACAATTCCTGTTCCATCGATCAAAGCCTCCTGGAGGAACTAAAGCTGAACAGCCGGATAAAGCGCGCCTATGGCCGCATGTTCGCCTATGATCTGTCTTTTTCCGCGCAGGGGATGGAGGGGCATGCCAACCTGATTTCCTTTGATGCCTATCAGTTCTCCCTGGCCGAATCCTCTCTGACAGAAGGTTCGATTCGCCCCGCTGCGCGGGAGCCCGGCCAGGTTCTGATCGTGGCGCAGCCTTCCTTTCCCATCCGGCTCTTGGAGGATATCCGCCTTACAATCGGAGAAAAAACACATACCGTCACCGTATCCGGCATCCTGTCGGATCACCCCCTTGCCAGGGAGGAGGATTCGCTGACCATCTTCTGCTCGGAGGAGACCTTCCGGCAGCTTACGGGCGAAGATGGCTACACCATCCTCGATATCACCTTCCGGCGCGGCATATCCCAGGAAGAAGTGGACGCCGTCAAAGCCCTCTTTCCCGCCGGCAGCGTCTTTCAGGATCAGGCCCTGCGCATGCAGCAGCAGCGCAACCTCGCTTCTGCTTTCGCCGTCCTGATCTACGGCTTTCTGTCCATCATCGCCGCCATCACAGCCTTTCACATTCAAAATACCATCAGCATGAGCGTGACTGCACGGCTGAGCCAGTACGCCAAATTCAAGGCGATCGGCATGAGTT
>USKC01000288.1 GCA_900555195.1 uncultured Lachnospiraceae bacterium | reverse complement strand
TCAGGAAGGCTATTCCATTATAGAAGATTATCCGGGAACCGTTCTGGATTATGAGAAGGTGCTGGAAAGTGCCAAAGAGGCGCTTTTTTCTCTGCAGGAGACATTGGATCTGACCGAAGGAGAGTATTATTCGGAAGCTGACGTAAAAGCGGATGACAGCGCTTTGGCCAGGGCGCTTGAAACAGCGAACCGTTATGTCAGCGCCCGGATCACCTATCTGTGGAATGGTGAAACCGTGGTGGTGGACGGGGATACGATCAGCCAGTGGATTGAAATTGACTTTGATGAAGTAAGCCTGGATGAAGAGGCTGTCAGGGAATATATTGACAGTTTGGCCAAAGAATATGATACATTTGGGAAAAACAGGAATTTTACCACCACAAAGGGGGATACGATCACGTTAAAAAGCGGTTCCTATGGTTGGTGGACCAATCGGGCGGGAGAGACAGAGGAACTGATCGAATCCATTAAAAAAGGAGAAGAGCTGGAAAAGGAGCCGCTCTATTATTCCAAGGGCTATGCAGAAGGACCTGCGGGAGCGGACATCGGCACTTCATACGTTGAAATTGATCTTGGGAACCAGCATTTATATCTGTATATAGATGGAAAGCTGATAACAGAGAGCGATTTGGTGTCCGGGAATCTTGCCAGAGGATATGGGACGCCTGCAGGGGTATTTGGGCTGACGTATAAAGAGAGAAATGCCACGCTGACAGGAGAAACCTATGCGTCCCATGTGGATTTCTGGATGCCGTTTAATGGGAACATCGGCATGCATGATGCTTCCTGGAGAAGCTCTTTTGGCGGTGAGATCTATCAAAACAGCGGTTCTCATGGGTGCATTAATCTTCCCAGAGAAGCGGCAGAGATCATTTATGAACATGTGGAAAGAGGATTTCCGGTGATCTGTTATTATTAAGTGGTAAAAGAGGTGGCGGTATAATGGCTGACAGGGATATCAGAACCGCTTCCGCCAGGCGGAGTGAACGAAACAGGGCGATTCGCAGCAGCATCTTACAGCACGGCAGAGATATTCTGAGTTCCCCCAATTTCCGAAGCACGAGGGCGTATATTCAGCATGGAACGGTGTCCGTCCATATGCACAGTATCAGTGTGGCTTCCATAAGCCTTGCGATCATGAAAAAGCTGGAATGCTTGGGAATAAAAAGCAGGGAGCGGGATCTGGTGCGTGGAGCGCTTCTGCATGATTATTTTCTGTATGACTGGCATCATCACAGGCATCCGAAGGGGCTTAAGAACCTTCATGGCTTCCGTCATCCTCAGACCGCGTTGAAAAATGCTGAAAAAGAGTATGTTCTTACCCCAAGGCAGAGGGATATCATAGGGAAGCACATGTGGCCGTTAACGATGACTCCGCCAGCCTGCAGGGAAGCCTGGATTGTGACGGTGGCAGATAAATACTGCTCTTTGCTCGAAACGCTGCGGCTGCGAAGGGGAGCAGGGAAAGCCAGGCGTCATGGTGCGCGGCGCGGAAAGGGCACAGAAGGGAGACGGTAAGCAGATAGATATGGAAGAGCTGCTGAAACAATTAATACAGTATACGGAATCAGAATATTATCCGTTCCATATGCCCGGTCATAAGAGAAGAATGCCGCGGGAACTGGAAGCGCTGGAAAGTACGGCAAAGCTGGATATTACGGAAATAGACGGTTTTGACAATCTGCATCAGCCTGAGGGCATCTTGCTGGAGGCGCAGCAGAGGGCAGCACGGGTATTTGGCGCGGACGAGACCTTTTTTCTGATAAACGGCTCCACGGCGGGGATCCTCACGGCTGTCAGCGCGGCAGTGCCTTTGCATGGCAGGATGATTGTTGCCAGAAATTGTCATAAATCGGTATATCACGCTATCGCGTTAAGGCAGATCGACCCCGTTTTCCTGTATCCGGAGACTGCGCGGGAATACGGCATTGCGGACGCGATCCTTCCTGGACAGGTTGAAGAAGCGATACGGCAGTATCCTGACGCGGCTGCAGTGCTGATCACTTCCCCCACTTATGATGGTGTGGTATCGGATGTGAAGGCCATTGCGGATATTGTGCATCGGGCAGGGCTTCCATTGATTGTGGACGGGGCACATGGAGCGCATTTCGGATTTGCAGAAGGCTGGCCGGAAAATCCGGTGCGGCTGGGGGCGGATCTGGTGATAGAGAGTCTACACAAAACCCTCCCCGCATTGACCCAGACGGCTTTGCTGCATAGATCGGGCCAAAGGGTGAAGGCGGACGCTGTGAGGCGATATGAGGCGGTCTTCCAGACGAGCAGCCCATCTTATGTGCTCATGAGCAGCATAGATAGCTGCGTCCGTCTGCTGGAGAATCAGGGAAAAGAGATTTTTGAAGCGTTTTCACGCAGGCTGGATGCGTTTCATGAGCGGCTGGAAGCGTTGGAAGTTCTGAGGCTGATTGGGCCAGATCTCCTGAAAAAGGGGCGTATGAAAGACTTTGATAGGGGAAAACTTCTGATAACGGCAGCAAATGGAAATTTTACAGGAAATAACCTTTACAAAGAGCTGTTGAACCGTTATTATCTTCAAATGGAGATGGCTTGCCATAATTATGTAACGGCGATCCTTACCCCCTGGGACGGGGAAGAGGGATTGAGAAGACTGACGGACGCCCTGCTGGATATGGATGGGCGCCTGAAGCGTTCCGAACAGCGTTTGTCTGCTGCAAGCGGACACGAGTGGGAACAAAGGCCATATCCGAAGCTGGAGAGAGGCATGCGCCTGCAGGAAGCAGAGGAGATGCCGAAGATAAGCCTTCCGCTGCAGGAGGCGGAAGGGAAGATAGCAGGAACTTATGTGAACCTCTATCCGCCTGGAATCCCCTTGGTGATTCCGGGAGAGATCCTGTCGGAAGAGGTCATTAAGTTGATAGATGGATACGCGAGGCAAGGGCTGAACGTACAAGGAATCGAAAGGACGGGGAAAGATGCGGACCGTCCGGAAGAAATCAGAATCGCATTGGCAAAATAGTGGCGCCGCAGCGGCGGCAGAAGGAGTGGAAGATGAGAAATACAAAAATCATATGCACAATCGGACCTGCATCCCAGAGTGAAGACAAGCTGAGAGAACTGATGTTGGCTGGAATGAATGTGGGACGTTTTAATTTTTCCCACGGAGATCATGAAGAACAGCTGGGAAAGCTGGAACGGATGCGCAAGGTGAGCAAGGAACTGAATCTTCCGATTGCCGCTCTGCTGGATACGAAGGGCCCGGAAATCCGGCTGAGAGATTTCGAGGAAGGAAAGACGGAACTCGTGGCAGGGCAGAAGTTTACGCTGACCACAAGAGAGATGTTGGGAACCAATGAAATTGTATCCATTTCCTATAAAGAACTTGTGAAGGATGTGAAGGCTGGGACTACCATTCTGATTGATGACGGCCTGATTGAGATGACAGTTGAAGAAGTGACGGATACAGACATCATCTGCCGGGTGGAAAACGGGGGTCCTGTTTCCAATCGCAAAGGCGTAAATGTGCCTGGAGCAGATCTTTCTATGCCGTATATCAGCCAGACTGATATGAATGATATTTTGTTTGGAATCGAGCATGGATTTGACATCATTGCAGCCAGCTTTGTGCGCAAGAAGGAAGATGTGCTTGAGATACGCAGGATCCTGGATGATCATAATTCCAAGATGATGGTGATTTCCAAGATTGAAAGCATGCAGGGAATCAAGAACCTGGATGAGATTATCGAAGTATCTGACGGCATTATGGTTGCCAGAGGAGATATGGGTGTGGAAGTACCGTTGGAAGAAGTACCGATTCTGCAGAAACGGATTATTAAGAAGGCAGTTGCGGCAGGAAAACAGGTCATTACGGCTACACAGATGCTAGAGTCCATGATGCGTAACCCACGCCCTACCCGTGCGGAGACAACAGATATCGCCAATGCAGTTTATGACGGCAGCACTGCGGTGATGCTTTCCGGCGAAAGTGCCCAGGGAATGTATCCGGTGGAAGCTGTAAAAACAATGGCCAGGATTGCGGAAAGGACGGAACAGGATATTGATTTTAAAGGCCGCTTAAAGAAGCGCGAGGTGGCGATTGACGGAGATATCACAACCGCAATTTCGCATGCTACATGTACGCTGGCTGCGGATCTGAATGTGAAGGCAATCATTTGCGTTACCATGTCCGGATTTACTGCTAGCATGATTTCTCGGTTCAAGCCTAGCTGCCCGATTATTGGATGCACAGTAAAGCGATTGGTATGGCGTCAACTGAATCTGCAGTGGGGGGTATTGCCTTTGCTGATCCAGGAAGAAAATACGGCTGAAGATCTATTCCGGGAGTCAGTTGCTGCTGCAATTAAGGCGGGATATATTGAGAAAGGGGATAAAGTAATCATTACGGCGGGTATGCCGCTTGGTATT
>USKC01000287.1 GCA_900555195.1 uncultured Lachnospiraceae bacterium | reverse complement strand
CTATTGCACTGAGCGCATGCTCAGGTGATAAGGCAGGTGAGAACTCTTCTCAGATCACGATTGGGATACCTCAGGATATCGAAGACAGTCTTGACCCTCACAAAGCGGTGGCGGCAGGAACAGAAGAGGTATTGTTCAATCTTTACGAAGGTCTTGTCAAGCCCGACAGCAGCGGTGCGCTGCAGCCGGCGGTTGCCAGCGACTATTCGATTTCAGAGGATGCGACCACCTATACCTTCACACTGAGGGACGGGGTAAAGTTCCATGACGGTAGCACGGTGACGGCAGAAGACGTGAAGTATTCGATAGACAGATGCGCCGATACCACGAATGGAGCCCCGTTGGTAGAGGCGTATTCTCATATTCAGAGCGTGAACATTCTGGATGAGAAAACGGTGGAAGTGGTTTTGGATGGCCCTGACACGGAGTTTTTGGCCTATATGACGGAAGCGATCATTCCTGCTTCCAATGAAAATCCGGATACCAATCCGATCGGAACGGGCCCTTACAAATATGTATCCCGTTCCCCCCAGGAGAATTTTGTGGTTGAAAAGTTTGACGATTATTGGGGAACGCCTGCCAATATCGAACATGTTACCTTTAAGGTATGTGCGAATGCGGACTCCATTGTGATGGATCTGCAGGGCGGTTCCATTGATATGTTTGCACGGGTGACGACAGCGCAGGCGGCTCAGCTGGGAGAACAGTATCAGATTCTGGAGGGGACGATGAATCTGGTGCAGGCCCTGTATCTGAACAATGCAGTGGAGCCTTTTAATGATGAAAGAGTGCGTCAGGCGCTTTGCTACGCTGTGGATCCACAGGGGATTATGGATCTGATCTCAGATGGAAAAGGAACAGAGATCGGCAGCAGCATGTTCCCTGCCTTTTCCAAATATTACATGCCGGAACTGAACGACATGTATAACCAGGATTTTGATAAAGCGAAGGAATTGCTGGCGGAGGCCGGCTATCCGGATGGATTTACATTTACCATGACGGTTCCTTCCAACTATCAGCAGCATATAGATACTGCCCAGGTTCTTGTTGAACAGCTGAAGAATATCGGGGTAACCGCTGAAATTGAACTTGTGGAGTGGGAAACCTGGCTGTCCGAGGTATATTCGGGAAGAAACTACGAGGCCACAGTGGTAGGAGTAGACGCTTCCAGTCTGACCGCCAATGCCCTGCTTTCCCGTTTTGTGTCAGACGCTTCCAACAATTTCATCAATTTCAGCAATGAAGATTACGATGCGGCCTACGCGAGGGCGGTAGCAGCGGTGGATGATGAGGAGAAAACGGCAGCTTATAAGGAGTGTGAAACGCTTCTTGCCGAGCATGCGGCCAATGTTTACATCCAGGATCTTCCCCAGCTCGTGGCATTGAACAAAAGGTATGCGGGATATGAATTCTATCCGCTCTATGTACAGGACGTGTCCAAACTCTATATCGTGGAGGAATAGAGGTGAAAACACTCATTCAAAAATTGATCGCGATGATCCTGACCCTTCTGGCGGTGGCTTTTCTGGTATTCCTGGCTTTCACAGTGATTCCAGGAGACCCAGCCACTGCCAGGCTTGGAACGGAGGCCACACCCGAACGCGTGGAAGCGCTGCGGGAGGAAATGGGGCTGAACCGTCCTTTTCTGGTGCGCTTCGGGGAGTGGGCGCTGGGAATGCTCCGCGGGGATATGGGAACTTCTTACAGCTATAGCATGCCCGTTACTGAGATGGTGGCGGATAAAATCCCCATTACCCTTACGCTCACGCTGATGGCCTTCCTGATCATGCTGGTGCTTTCGATTCCGCTGGGATTATATACGGCGAAGCATGAGGGAAGCCCTGTGGACATGTGCATTATGTCCGTCAATCAGATCATCATGGCGATTCCGCCTTTCTTTTCCGGAATCCTGATTACGCTGATCTTTGGACTGATCTTCAGGCTGTTTACGCCTGGCGGATACGTTTCTTATACCCAGAGCATTCCCGGGTTTATCGGTTATCTCTTTTTTCCTGCACTGGCGATCGCTCTGCCCAAGGCGGCCATGACGGTAAAGCTGCTGCGCAGCTGTCTGGTGGAGGAGATGGGAAAGGAATATGCCAGAACCGCATATAGCAGAGGGAACAGCACCAAAGAGGTGATGTACCGGCATCTGCTGAAAAATGCGATGATTCCGGTGATCACTTTTCTGGGTATGACGCTGTCTGATATGATAGCGGGCAGCATCGTTGTGGAACAGGTTTTCAGCATTCCCGGCCTGGGAAGAATTTTGTTGTCCTCCATTTCAAACCGGGATTATCCGGTAGTGGAGGCGATTATTGTCCTGCTCGCTTTTTTTATTATATTTATCAATTTCCTGGTGGACTATATTTACAAAAAAGTCGATCCCAGGATCCGGGTGCGCTGATGGGTGCGCTGGCTCCGGAATAAGGGATGGAGGCTTGTTATGAAGAAAAAAAATGGGAATCTGATTCTGGGGAGTATCCTGACGGGGCTGGTTCTCCTGCTCGTTTTGGTGGGCATTTTTTATACGCCCTATGATCCTTCTGCCATGGACGAGACAGCCAGATTTGCCGGCCCGAGCCTGGCGCATCCATTTGGCTGCGACAATTTCGGCAGGGATATCTTAAGCCGCGTGATGACGGGAAGCAGAACCACGTTGCTGATTGCGGTCGCTACAGTGGCGATCGGGACTTTCTGCGGTATTTTGCTCGGGGCGTTTACCGGATATTTCGGCGGCTTGCTGGATGAAGTACTGATGCGCGTGAACGATGTTGTGTTTGCGTTCCCGAGCATTTTGCTTGCATTGGTGTTCATCAGTCTCCTTGGCCCGGGGGCGGGAAATGTGGTCATTGCGCTGGGCATCGCTTTTATTCCCAGCTTTGCGAGGATTGTGCGGGGAGAATTCATCCGCTGCAAGAATATGGACTACGTCAAGCTGGCCCGGCTGGCGGGAGCGGGGCATCTGCGCATCATGTTTGTCCACATTCTGCCCAATACGGTGCCCGTGCTTCTTCCGGCAGTGATGATCGGCTTCAACAATGCGGTTCTGGCGGAGGCGGGCATGAGCTATCTGGGGGTAGGTGTGCAGCCGCCGGATTCCAGCCTGGGATGGATGCTGTCAGAGTCGCAGAGTTATCTGTTCACTGCCCCAGGGCTGGCCCTTTTCCCAGGGCTGATGATCGTTCTGATGGTGCTGGGATTCAGCCTGCTTTCTGATGGGCTGAAGAAGCGTGGGGCATAGAAGGAAAGACTTTGAATCACTTTGGCTGTGGCCGTGGATGCATGACAGGAGGAATGTGCATGCTGGATGTGATCGATTTAAATCTGGTATTTTCTGACCATCTGTTGCCTGAAACAGTGGTTCATCATCTGAATCTGCATATGGAAGAAGGGGATATCGTCGGCCTGGTGGGAGAATCCGGTTCGGGCAAATCCATGACGGCGCTTGGAGTGGCTGGCTTGCTGCGGCGCCATGACCTGCGTAAAACGGGCCAGATCCTCTTTCGCGGTATGGATCTGTTGACCTGTCCCCGAAGCCAGCTGCGCAGCCTTCAGGGAAATGAGATCGGGATCGTGTTTCAGGAGCCGATGACCTCGTTAAACCCGGCATATCGGATAGGCTGGCAGGTGGAAGAAAGCCTGCGTATACACCGGCCGGAAATGGACAAGGAAGAGCGCAGAAAGCGGGCGATTGAAATGCTTAAAGCCGTGGAACTGGACGATCCGGAACGGATCTATGCGTCCTATCCCCACCAGATATCGGGGGGACAGAGGCAGCGTGTGATGATCGCGGCAGCAATGATTTGCGAGCCGGCGCTTCTGATTGCGGATGAGCCAACTACAGCCCTGGACGTGACGATTCAGCTTGCCATTGTACGGCTGCTGAAAAAGCTGAACCGGGAAAAGAAGACCGCAATTCTGTTCATTTCCCATGACTTGAGCTTGGTGAAACGGCTGTGCGACAGAGTTGTGGTGATGAAAGACGGCCGGATTGTGGAAGAGGGAGAGATCGATGAAGTCTTCTATCATCCCAAGCAGGAATATACCCAAAAACTGATCGCTGCGATTCCGGATTGTATACACAGAGCAGAAAAAGAAGACACGGCTGACGGATCGGAACGAGAGAAGGAAGAGGCGGGAGAGAAAGAAAAATGCGTGCATCCCGATTTTGCTCCGATCCTTGAAGTGGAGGATCTGAATGTCTCCTATTTTCAGGATACAGGAAAGCTGTTTGGCGCAAAAGAAGATCTGCATGTGCTCAAAGGAGTTTCCTTTTCCATAGGGGAAGGCGAAGTCCTGGGGCTGGTGGGGGAGAGCGGATGCGGAAAATCCACACTTGGCCGTGCTGTCTGCAAGCTGGAGAAGCCTACGGCAGGGACCATCATCCTGGACGGAGAAGATATCTCCGGATATAATGATAAGCAGATGCGTGCCGTCCGAAAAAAGGTG
>USKC01000286.1 GCA_900555195.1 uncultured Lachnospiraceae bacterium | reverse complement strand
AATTCAAACTCCTCATTCATATATTTGCGAGCCAGAAGCGCCTACCCTTATATGGCCTCCCTGGCGCGCAAATATATGAAAGAGGAGTTTGAATTTTCATATGAAGGCTCGCTTTTTTCCATGAAGCCTATTTTGAAAAGCTCGGAGATCGACGATTCCAGGCCCACTGTGATCCGGGTGCATAACCGGCAGCCTGTTTTTGTGAGCGTGCTGTCGGGCAAAATAAATACAGTCTATGATTTGGAGGAGATTTTGTCCCTATGAGAGAGAAACAAAAGAGCTTTCTGTCCGTGGTGGTTTATGTCCATAACAATGAGAAAACGATCGGAAGTTTTCTGAAAATGCTGTACCATGTGTTTTCTGCGAACTTTGAGCATTATGAAATCATCTGTGTGGATGATGCTTCTGCGGACGGCAGCGCGGAACGGATCCGGGAAGCGGCGGGTGTGATGAAGGACATGACGCTGAGCATTCTGCATATGAGTTATTTTCAGGGGATTGAGCCGGCCATGGCGGCGGGAGTTGATCTGGCCATCGGGGATTATGTCTATGAATTTGACGGGCCGGAACAGGATTATCCGGAAGAATTCATCATGGAGGTGTATGAAAAGGCGCTGTCCGGCTATGATGCGGTCAGCGCAGTGCCGAAGAGACGGCAGCGGTTTTCATCCGCCTTGTTCTACAGGCTGTACCGCTGTGGAACAGCGGGAAGGTATGAGATGCGGACGGAGCGTTTTCGTGTGCTTTCCAGAAGGCTTCTGAACCGGGTGGGCGGCATGCACAGAAGGGTTCCTTACAGAAAGGCTGTGTATGCCGCCAGCGGGCTGCCGATGGAACGGATGGAATATGCCTGTGCCGGAGAGGAAAGCCGGAACAGGGATCATCAGGAAAAGGAATACCGCCAGGAACTGGCTGTCACATCGCTGATCCTATTTACGGATCTGGGATATAAATTTTCGATTCGTATGACCTTCCTGATGATGGGGATCGCCATGCTGATGGGAATCTATGCCGTTGTGGTTTATCTGTATGGCAGTCCCATTGAGGGCTGGACCACCACGGTGCTGTTTATGGCCTTTGCCTTTTTCGGACTGTTCGGTATTCTGACTATCATCGTGAAATACCTCTCCGTCCTCGTGGAACTGATATTTAAAAGGCAGCCCTATGTGACGGAAGGCGTTGAAAAGATTACAAAATAAGGAGAAACGTATGAACGTATTGGTGGGACACACGGGCTTTGTTGGGAGCAATCTGTATCTGGCTGGGATGTTTGATCTGGGAGTAAATTCGAAGAGTGTGGAAGAAGCGTATGGGACCCATCCGGAACTGTTGGTATATGCAGGGCTGCGGGCGGAAAAATATATTGCGAATCAGTCTCCGGAACGGGATATGGTTTTGATCCGGGAGGCGGAGGATAATATCCGGCGCATTGGGCCGGAGAGGCTGGTTCTGATTTCGACGGTGGATGTGTTCCGGGAGCCCTGCGGCAAAGATGAAGGAAGCTGCGTGGATACGGAAGGGCTCGCTCCCTATGGGCTGAACCGTTACAGGTTGGAAGAGTGGGTGAGAAAGGAATATCCGAACGCGCTGATCATTCGTCTGCCCGGCCTGTTTGGGAAGAACCTGAAGAAGAATTTCCTTTATGATTATCTGTATCGTATCCCGTTTCGCCTGAATGAGGGGAAAATGGAGGAGCTGTCCGCACAGGAGCCGGAACTGAAGCAATTCTATCAAAAGCAGGAGAACGGGTTTTGGCAGTGTGATACGCTGGATGCTGGACGGGAAGCGCACCTGAAGGAACTGTTTGGCCGCGTGGGATTTGACGCGCTTTCTTTTACGGACAGCAGGAATGTCTACCAGTTCTATCCGCTTTCGCGTCTGTGGAAGGACATGCAGACAGCCTTAGATGCGGGGATTGAGCTGTTCCATCCGGCCACGGAGCCGGTCTCGGCAGGAGAGGTATATCATGCGCTCACAGGGAAAGAGTGGGTGAATCAGATCATAGCGCAGCCGGTCCGGTATGATTACCGAACCAGGTATGCGGGGCTCTTCGGAAAAGAGGGCGGTTATATCATGGAAAAGGCGCAGGTGATGGAAGCGCTCCGCGCTTTTGTGGAAGAGGAAAAAGGAACGGGCAGATGAATGGAACAAAAGAGAAAAAGGCAGTATGGCTGAAGCGTTTTTTGAATATCGGCGGAATGGTCGCCGTGACGGCTCTGCTCACCTGGACCTATTTTTGTAATCCGATCGATAAGAAGAATTATCTGTTCGGAGATTTTGAGGCGGTGTCAGAAGCGCTCGTGGTAGGACCGATTGTGGCGGAGCATGAGGGGATGGAGGATCCGAGCGTCTATGGGATCGGATATTATCATGGCAATACCGGGGATACTTCTTCCTATTGGACGGATACCTGGAGCCTGTATCGTGGAAGGACGGAGTATCTGACGGACGATCAGTATGAAAATGGCTATGGAAAGGTGGGAGACAGCCTGGCATTTTCTGCCAATATGTATACGCGGGAGTATTATGTTCCCGGGAACGTGCTGGTGTTTGCGGACGGAACGCAGGCGGAAATAAAAGAGGCATGGGAGCAGGAAAATCATCTGTATGTGACGGTGGACGCCGAGGGGCTGAATGAGGCGCGCAACGGAAGCCTGATGCAGGTGCATGTACAGGATGCGCAGGGAGAGGCGCTTCCGCAGGGCAGTTTTTCCGAATATCCGTCACAGTATGGCCTGCAGGGGAGAGCGTTCAAGGTATTGGCGCGCCTGTTTCCCTATGAGAGCGCTGTCACCTGGCTGCATCTTGCAACGGCTGGAGCGCTCGCTGTGGTGATTACGGGGATCCTGTGGCTGCTGAATAAGAAGTACGGCGGCCTGATGGCGGTGGTTTTCGGGCTTGTGTTCTGGCTTTCTCCGTGGGTGGTGCAGTTCGCCCGGAATTTGTATTGGGTGGAATTTACCTGGTTCCTTCCGATGCTGTTTGGACTTTGGTGTTCCATTTGGCCGGACAGCCGCAGGGTGCGCCTTATAAGCTGTCTGGGAGTATTTGCTTCTGTATTTCTAAAGAGCGCTTGCGGGTATGAATTTATTACCACGGTGATGATGGGCTCCATTCTGTTTCTTCTGGCGGACGCTGCGGTCTGCCTTACTCGAAGGGAGTGGAAGGCCTTCCGGCGCATTTTGATGAATATTTTTGTGATTGGCATTGCTGCCCTGCTGGGATTTGCGGCGGCACTTTGTATGCATGCGGATATCCGGGCGGGTGGGAATGTGCTGGAAGGGCTTCGTTCTATTTATGAAAACAATTTCCTGGAGCGTGCCTTTGGCGGAGATCCGGATAATTTCCCGGATTCGGAACGTGAATCTCTGGAAGCCTCCGTGGGAGAAACGCTGGTAAAGTATTTCCGCTTTGATACGCATCTGATCGTAGGGGTGGGCGGCGGCGCTTTCCTGTGGCTGATTGGCCTGGCGGCCGCGGCAGCTGTGGCAGGAATATGGCTGAACCGACGAAGCAGGGCGGGGACGGAATACCTGCGGCTTTCGTATCTGCTGCTGTTCGCTTTTCTCACAAGTATTTCCTGGTTCGTATTGGGAAAAGCGCATTCCTATATTCATACCCATCTGAATTTTGTGATGTGGTATTTTGGATTCATGCAGCTGATCCTGTACATTCCGATAAAAGCCGTCTGGGACGGCGTCAGGAAAGTCATAAAGAAGCAAGCGGTTCAGGCATGAATAGGAGAGGATTTGAAAAGGAGAGATGACATGAGCAGATTAGCCATATCGAATATTGCCTGGGATGCAAAGGCGGACGAAGCCATGTATGCCCTTCTGAAACGGGCAGGTTATACGGGGCTGGAGATCGCTCCGACCCGCCTTTTTCCTGAACGCCCCTATGAATGCTGCGGACAGATGGAGCGGGAAGCCGGGCGGCTGAAAGAGGAATATGGGCTTGCCGTGGTTTCTATGCAGTCGATTTGGTATGGACGGACGGAGAGGCTGTTCGGAAGCGGGCAGGAGCGGGACATCCTGTTGGGATATACCCGGCAGGCGATTGATTTCGCGGCGTCTGCCGGATGCAAAAACCTGGTGTTTGGCAGCCCCAAAAACCGTATCAGGCAGGGGGGCGCCCGGGAGGAAGAAGTGGAAGCTTTTTTCCGGGAGGCGGGCGAGTATGCCAGTGAACGGGGAACGTGCCTTGCGATGGAAGCGAATCCGAAGATCTATGGAACGGATTATATTAACCGGACGGAAGAGGCCTTTGAATTGGCGAAGAGAGTGGGCAGCGCGGGCTTTCGTGTGAATCTGGATTTGGGGACTGTGATAGAAAATGGCGAGAGGATTGAGGATCTGGAAAAAGAGATGAACTGGGTGCATCATATCCATATCAGTGAACCGCATCTTGCGGCCATTGAGCACAGGAGCCTCCACAAAGAACTGGCGGATATGCTCAGGCAGGTAGCCTAT
>USKC01000285.1 GCA_900555195.1 uncultured Lachnospiraceae bacterium | reverse complement strand
AGGCCTGCCTGCGCAGGACAAAGCGGTTTACGGATTCAGAAGAGTGGACAGAAGCAGGAGAAACGCCTATAATAAGGAATATCCGCAGGGGATGAAAGGGAGGATACGAATGAAGAAGAGTCTGAAGAAAAGGGCGGCTGTATGTCTGGCATTTGTGGCAGGAATAGCGGGAACGGCGGCCATAGCGGCGGGGATTTGGATGCAGCATAAGAAGCGGAGTACGTCGATTTCCATCATTGGCGGCGCGGATGGGCCCACCAGCATATATATCGCAGGGAAAATAGACGGAACATCTTTGCTCATACCTGGAATATTGTTGTTGGCAGCAGGGATTGTAGCCGCCGTGCTGCTGCGGAAGAAATAATGCGCGGGGAGAAAGCGGCACAGGAGCCCAAGATGCATACGAAGAAAATGACGGAGGGAAATATTCCCCTTCAGCTTTTCGCCTATGCGCTTCCGCTGATTCTGGGCAATGTGTTCCAGATCACTTATAATGCGGTGGATTCCGTGATCGTGGGCAGATTCCTTGGAAGCGGAAGCCTGGCGGCGGTGGGGACTGCGGGGCCGGTGATGAATCTGTTCATCCTGGGGATATCCGGCGTCGCGATGGGCGCTTCCGTGATTATGAGCCGTCTGTTCGGGGCGGGGAGAGAAGATCTCCTGAAACGGGAGATGGCGACGCTGTGCGTGTTCGGCTTCTATTTTTCCGTGGCGGTGACCGTGGCTGGTGTGCTGGGGACAGATGCCCTTCTGCGGCTTTTGGGGGTGCCGGAAGAAATCTTTGAGATCACTGCAGTCTATCTGCGTCTGGTTTTTCTGGGTATTCCTTTTACCTATTTCTACAATACGCTTTCCGGCGCATTGAAAAGCGTGGGAGATTCCAGGACGCCGCTGATCTTTTTGACCGTTGCTTCACTGCTGAATGCCGGGCTGGATATCATATTGATCGGCGTGCTGCATTTTGGGATCGTCTGTTCCGCATGCACGACGGTTCTGGCGCAGGCACTCAGCGCCATCTGGTGCGCGGCCTATATTTACAGGAGGGCGCCGCTTCTTACGTTTTCGCGCAAAGAGATGCGCATGGATCGGGAACTGCTGCGGCAGACTCTGCAGTACGGCGGCATCACGGCCCTGCAGCAGGCGTGCCAGCCCGTGGGAAACCTTTTTATCCAGGGAGCGGTCAATACGATGGGCGTGGATATCATGGCGGCCTTCAATGTAGTGACCAAAATAGACGATTACGCGCTGGTGCCGGAGCGGAATATTTCCAACGCCATGACCACATTTATCGCCCAGAATGTCGGGGCAGGAGAAAAAAAGCGCATCCGCAGAGGATTTGCGGCGGGGATGTTCATGGAAGTGGCTGTGGGCCTTGGGCTCTGCGCGCTGGTCTATACGCTGAGGGAGCCCTTGATCAGGCTGTTTGTGGGAGATGGGCAGCCGCAGGTGCTCGCTGAGGGTGTGCGCTATCTGGGATGGATGGCGTTTTTCTATATCCTTCCCGGCCTGACCAATGGCGTGCAGGGATATCTGCGGGGGCTGGGCAGGATGAAAATGACCCTGGCGGGTACGGCGACGCAGACAGGGCTGCGCGTATTATTCGTATACTTGCTTTCGGACAGGTTTGGAATCCGCAGTTTTGCGGTTTCCTGCGCCATCGGCTGGTGCGCCATGCTGCTGCTGGATGGGGTATATCTGTTGATTTGTGCAAAAAGGAGAGAAGAGTGAAAGAAAAGCGCTTTCACTCTCCGTGGTTTTGAATGTGCGCCATAGCGCGCAGATGGGAGGAAAGGCAAAATGAAAAGTGCGGTATTTTACGGAAAAGGGGATCTGAGAGTGGAGGAGAGCAGGAAGCCGGTTCCTGGAGAACATGAGGTGCTGATTCAGGTAAAGGCATGCGGCGTCTGCGGCACGGATGTGCATATCTATGAGGGGGACGAAGGCGCGGCGGAGGTGACGCCTCCTACGATCCTGGGGCATGAATTTGCCGGCGTTGTAGCGGAAGTGGGAAGCAAAGTGAGCAGATTCAAGCCGGGTGACCGGGTGTGCGTGGATCCCAATCGCCCCTGCGGCGCCTGTACGCCCTGCCGGGACGGGCTGGCGCATTATTGCGAGCATATGATCGGATACGGCACTACGGTGAACGGGGGCTTTGCAGAGTTCTGCGCGGTGGAGGAAAGCCAGGTTTATCTGCTGGGAGAGAACACCACCTTTGAACAGGGAGCGATGGCGGAGCCTGTGGCCTGCTGCCTGCATGGGATCGATCTGTGCGGGATCCGGCCGGGACATCAGGTGGTCGTGATCGGCGGAGGAATGATCGGGCTTTTGATGCTTCAGCTCGCCCGCTTGTCCGGAGCGGCCAAGGTGGCCCTGATCGAGCCGGTGGAAGGCAAGAGAGCGGTGGGCGCATCCCTGGGAGCGGACGTGTGCATCGATCCGGCAAATGAGAATGTAAAGGAAGCGCTTCGGGCGGCCGGACTGAACCAGATCCGCACCGTGATCGAATGTGTGGGGCGCCCTTCTACGATCGAGCAGGCGATTGACATCGCGGACAACAAGGCTGTGGTCATGATGTTCGGCCTGACAAAGCCGGAGGAACAGGTGGCGATTAAGCCTTTCCAGATCTTTAAAAAGGAACTGGAACTGAAGGCCTCCTACATTAATCCCTATACGCAGGGAAGGGCGCTGGCCCTGATCGACAGCGGCAGACTGGATGTGAGCAGCATGGTATATGATGTCTGCGGGCTGGATAAGCTGGCACAGATTCTCGGCGATCCTTCCCTGAGAGCGAAGGGAAAATATATCATATGCCCGAGGTAGGACGGAGGGAAAATGGAACTGAGAGCGTATCGCGCAGAAGACTGCGCGCAGATGGCGGCGCTGTTTTATGAAACCGTGCATACGGTCAATGCGAAAGATTATACGAAGGAGCAGCTGGATGCCTGGGCGACGGGTGAAGTGGATATGGAAGCGTGGAATGCTTCTTTTCTGGAACACAGGACCATCGTGGCCGTGGAGGAAGGCAGGATCATCGGCTTTGGGGATATGGACAGGACGGGATATCTGGACAGGCTCTATGTGCATGCTGCGCACCAGGGGGAAGGCGTGGCAACCGCGATCTGCGACCGTCTGGAAGAGGGATGCCCCAATGCGGACACTTATACCACGCATGCATCCATAACGGCCCGGCCCTTTTTTGAACGAAGGGGGTATCTGACAATCAGACGGCAGGAAGTGGAACGGCGCGGCGTCGTGCTTGTGAATTTCGTGATGGAGAAAAGGCGCCTCTCGGGCGAAGAAAAAGCCGTTAACCTGGCCTCGGAAAAACTGCTGCAGATCGAGGGAGCGAACGGAGCGTCAGAGGCCGCAGCGCGGATCGTTCGCGTGGGAGAAGAAGAGGAACGCCTGATACGGGAATGTGCCGCGCTGCTGGTGGAGTGCTTTGACCATTGCTGGGATACCCTGGAAGAAGGGGTTGAGACGGTCAGGGATGTGCTGCAGTCAGGAACGCTGTTTGCCGCCGTGATAGAGGGGCGGACAGTCGGATTTGTGGGCATCCATCCGGAATATCGCCCATACGGCTGGGAACTTCATCCCCTGGCGGTGGCTGAAGGCTTCCGCAGATGTGGGATCGGCAGCAGGCTTTTGCTGGCGGCTGAGCGGGAGGCGGCAAAACAGGGAGCGTTGACCCTGTATCTGGGAACGGATGATGAATGCGGCGCCACGAGCCTGTCAGAGGGGGATCTGTTTGAGGATCCCCTCACCCGGCTTAGGAATATCCGCAATTATAAGGAACATCCGTATGCATTCTACCAGAAGAACGGCTATCAGCTGGTGGGCGTGCTGCCGGATGTGAACGGATACGGCAAGCCGGATATCTACATGGCCAAACGTGTGGCAGAACGGAAGATGGAAGAAAAGAAGGAGAAACAGAAGATGCAGGGACAGGATATGATTGTCAATCTGAAGGATATTGCATATACTGCGCCAAAGGATGAGAATATAAAAATAAAACGGGCATTTGCGGGAGATAAAGAGAAAATCTTGCAGTTTGTCCGGGAGAACTTCAGCGCCAGCTGGGTAGGAGAGGCGGAATGCGCATGTCTGCAGTCACCTTCCCAATGCTTTATTGCGACTAAGGAAGGAAAAATTCTGGGCTTTGCCTGTTATGATGTATCCGCAAAGGGATTTTTTGGCCCAATAGGCGTGCTGGAGGAGGCAAGGGGAGATGGAGTCGGCACCTGTCTGCTCACCCGGACGCTGGAAACCATGCGGTCGGCTGGCTATGGATATGCGATCATCGGCTGGGTGGGAGATGCGGAGAAGTTCTATCGCAAAACCGTGGGAGCGAATTTCATCGAAGGCGGCACGCCGGAGAACAGCGTGTATTCCAACATGGTTGAGATGTAAAAGAAGGCAGCGTCACACAGCTATTTATGCCGGAGCGTCACAAATAGCTTTTAGGCATCT
>USKC01000284.1 GCA_900555195.1 uncultured Lachnospiraceae bacterium | reverse complement strand
AGCCTGAGATGGAAGAAGCCATGGTGGCGGCCGGCGTTCCGGATTGGTATATCTGGTCCTGTAAAAAGATTAAATACATGTTTCCTAAGGCCCATGCGGCGGCATATGTGATGATGGCCTGGAGAATCGCCTACTGTAAGGTGAATTACCCGCTGGCATATTATGCGGCGTATTTCAGCATCCGCGCATCCGCCTTTTCCTATGAACTGATGTGTCAAGGAAGGGCGCATCTGGAAAGCGTGATTGCGGATTATAAGCGGCGTGCGGACAGCCTTTCCAAGAAAGAACAGGATACGGCAAAGGATATGAAGGTGGTGCAGGAAATGTATGCCAGGGGCTTTGAATTCGTGCCCATAGATATCTTCCGCGCCCATTCAAGGAACTTTCAGATCGAAGGGGACAAAATTATGCCCTCTTTAAGCAGCATTGACGGGCTTGGGGAGAAGGCGGCGGACGCGATCGTAGAGGCGGCGAAGGACGGTCCCTTCCTGTCCAAAGATGACTTCCGGGAAAGGACGAAGGTCTCCAAGACGGTGGTAGATCTGATGGCTTCTTTGAATCTGCTGGGAGATCTGCCGGAATCCAACCAAATTAGCCTGTTTGATTTCGCAATTTAAGCAAAACTAATAAGGACAAATGTTTATATGAAGACGGAAAGGTCAATATTTTATAGAATCTGGTCAAAAAACGGGAAGAAATAGAGCATAATTATTCTTATAATTAAATTATAGTGGGTAAATTATCCTCGTGTTTGGAGATGGATGTAAATCTGCTTTACAGAATTAAAAAGAAGGAGGAAGAACGCAATGATTTGGGTGACTGGGAATAAGATTTATCGCAGGCAGGACAAGGAACTGCTCTTAATCGAGCCGTGGGGGAAGAACAGCCTGCGCGTGCGTGCAACGCAGAACCATGCGTTTATGGAGGACGGGGATCAGAATGCGCTGCTTCCGGCGAAGGAAGTGGAGGCGAAGGCGGAGACGGACGGGAAAAGCGCCGTACTTGTCAACGGAAACATTCGCTGTGAACTGATGGTGACAGGCAAGCTGAAATTTTATAACCAGAAGGGAGAATTGCTTCTGGAGGAATATGACCGGAACCGGTTCCGCGAAGAGGTGGAAGGAGAGTTCAACAGCGCGCTGGAGATCTCGCCGCGTACTTTTACGCCGATTTCCGGAACGGATAATTACAAGCTGACGGTGCGGTTCGAGCCCAAGGATGGGGAGAAAATCTACGGTATGGGCCAGTATCAGCAGCCTTATCTGGATATGAAGGGCTGTGTGGTGGAACTGGCGCACAGGAATTCCCAGGCCAGCGTTCCCTTTGCCCTGTCCAATAAGGGCTATGGAATGCTCTGGAACAATCCGGCGATCGGAAGCGTCACCTTTGGAAAGAACCTGACGGAATGGATCGCACATTCCACCAGACAGATGGATTATTGGATCACCGCAGGGGATACGCCCGCCGAGATCGAAGAGGCATATGCCGATGCCACGGGCAAGGTGCCTATGATGCCAGATTATGGAATGGGATTCTGGCAGTGCAAGCTTCGCTATCAGACCCAGGAAGAACTGTTGGAGGTGGCGAGGGAATACAAGCGCAGAGGCCTTCCGATTGATGTGATCGTGGCGGACTATTTCCATTGGCCGCATCAAGGCGACTGGAAATTCGATAAGGATTACTGGCCGGATCTGAAAGCCATGGTGGAGGAACTGGAGGGGATGGGAATCAAACTGATGGTATCCATCTGGCCCACCGTGGATCAGGAGAGCGAGAATTATAAAGAGATGGAAGAACTGGGGTATCTTACCCGGAACGACTTCGGCAAGCGGATGTACCAGCTGGGCGAGGCGGCTTTTATTGACACCACAAATCCGGATGCGAGAGCCTTTGTCTGGGATAAGATCAGGAAGAATTATTATGAGGACGGCGTACGCATTTTCTGGCTGGATGAGGCGGAACCGGAACTGACCAATTATGAATACAGCAACCATCGTTTCTTCCTTGGCTCCGACCTGGAGATCGGGAATATCTATCCCAAGGAATATGCCAGGATGGCCTATGAGGGAATGGAGGCAGCTGGGCAGAAGAATATCGTGAACCTGCTGCGCTGCGCATGGGCAGGAAGCCAGAGATATGGAGCCCTCGTATGGTCCGGGGATATTGATTCCAGCTTCCGCGCGCTCAGAAACCAGCTGGCGGCCGGCCTGAACATGGGGCTTGCCGGAATACCCTGGTGGACCACGGATATCGGCGGCTTCCATGGAGGCAATATATATGATGAAAATTTCAAGGAAGTGCTCGTCAGATGGTTTGAATTCGGCGCGTTCTGCCCCGTATTCCGTCTGCACGGCTTCCGCGAACCGTTCAAGGAGCCTTTGGGAACCACGGGAGGCGGCAAAGCCATCAGCGGAGCGGAGAACGAGGTTTGGAGCTACGGAGAAGAGGTCTATGAGATCTGCAAGAAGTATCTGTTCCTGCGTGAGAAGATGCGCCCTTATGTAAAAGAACTGATGACGCAGGCTCATGAAAAAGGCACGCCCCTGATGCGCCCGCTGTTCTATGATTTCCCGGAAGATGCGCGCTGCTGGGAAGTTGAGGATGAGTACATGTTCGGGCCGGATATTCTGGTTGCGCCGATCCTGTATGAGAAGCAGCGTTCCAGAAAGGTTTATCTGCCGGCTGGAAAATGGCGCGTTCTGAACGGGACAGAGGTCTACGAAGGAGGCAGACAGATCGACTGCGAGGCGCCGATTGATTTCATCCCTGTTTTTGTAAGAGATGGACATCTTGCGGACCTTGTGCTGTAAGGCCATGCGGCGCGGGAGGCGCGCCGCATGAAAAGTGCAGCGATGAAAGAATGACATAGAGAGGAACTTTGTAACGATGGATTTTGTGAGAGTAGAAGGAAAAGAATTTATTTTCAGGAACGAGCCGATCCTTTTCTCCGGCCTGGGAGTGGGAAGCTGGCTGAACATGGAGCATTTCATGGTGGGCATGCCTGGAACGGATAAGCAGATCCGGGATACCTTTGCCCAGGTATTGGGAGAGGAAGATGCCGCAGCTTTTTTTGAATCCTTTGTGATGAATTTCATGACGGATGCGGATTTTGTGTTCCTGAAAGAAGCGGGCGTGAACCTGATCCGGGTGCCCTTTAATTACAGGCTGTTTATTGATGACGAGAATCCGGGCGAATATAAGCAGGAAGGATTCAGGTATCTGGACAGGCTGCTGGAATTCTGCCATAAGCATGAGATTTTCCTCTTGCCGGATCTGCATACGACGCCGGGCGGGCAGAACCCGGATTGGCATTCCGATAATCTGACCGGGATCCCGCAATTCTGGCATTACGGGGTTTTCCTCGATCAGATTGCGGAACTGTGGAAGGCGATTGCGGCAAGATACCGGGAGGAAACCTATCTGCTGGGATATGATCTGCTCAACGAGCCGTTTTTGATGCCGAAGAGAGAGGGGATGCTGAACCGTTTCTATGAGAAGGTGACGGAAGCGATCCGGCAGGTAGATCCGAATCACATTCTTTTCATAGAGGGTGATTTCTTTTCCATGGATTTCACGGATATACAGCTGCCGGATGATGAGCAGACGGCCCTGACTTTCCATTTCTATCCCACGGTATGGGATGAAAGCCTGATGGAAAAGGATTATGATGCAGCTAAGAGGGTACGCATAGAAGAAGAACAGCTGTCCAAATTTGACAAGCTGCGGGAACGCTTTGGGAGGCCTGCCCTGTGCGGAGAAGCGGGCATTGATATCAGGCGGGATGACATTCCTTTTTCCATGCAGCTGATCGAAGAGAACCTGGAACTGTTCCGGAAGTACAGGCTGTCCTGGACGCTGTGGAGTTATAAGGATTCCCAGTGGATGGGAGTGGCTTTCCCGAAAAACGACACGCCCTGGATCCGCTTTACGAATAAGATCCGTTCCGTGTGGTCTCATCGCAGCCAGATGAAGCTTGCGGATGAACTCATGGACGAGATCGGCAGCAAATATACGGACAACCTGTCCAAAGATCTGAAATATGAATTGCAGTTCCAGCTGCGCGGCCTGCTGTACCGGCTGGAGGAAGAATATATCCTGAAGCCAGCCCTGCAGGAACTGAGCCGCGAGGAAATTCTCAGCTTGCCGGAATCGTTCCGGTTTGAAAATTGTGATTTCTTTGAGCCCTACCAGGAACTGCTGAAAAAGTATAGCTGGAGAAAGAACGCTGAGTGATGGGGGCTACCCTCCCGAAGGGGACAGCGATAAAAAGCAAATCCAAAGGGGAGTGCAGGCGGTATACAGGCTGCGCTCCCTTTTCCATTCAACAGAAAAATATTGTTTAGAAATAAAAAAAACAAGGGCTCCACACCCTTGCCGTTTTCGCTCACCAACAGTATTCAAACCACCGTACAAGCTAAATATGAGCAGCTCGTAGGGGAATCGAACCCCTGATTCCGCCGTGAGAGGGCGGCGTCTTAAC
>USKC01000283.1 GCA_900555195.1 uncultured Lachnospiraceae bacterium | reverse complement strand
ATTAGAACAGGCAGTTATCAACTTAGGACAAGCTGATTTGGACGAATATGCCCAGACTCTGACCCAGCTGTTTGGCGAGCCTACGGAAAAGTATGAAAAGTCTTATTTCTTTGTTTCCGGCAATAAAACTCTTGTACTGGCGGATCCCTATGACGATGGGGCCTATATAGAAATATCTGTAGATTAAAACATCCATTCAGATAAGCAGGTAACATAAAACTGCTGGCGGATAAAGACCTGCCGGCAGTTTTTTATGTCGCTTGCCTATTTTCTTTTACTTTTCATACAGAAACCGTTCCGGCAGTTCCAGACGGAAAGCCTTTGCCAGCTCACGGAAATTATCAGGTGTGATCGTCTGGAGTTTGTCCGGCTTCATGGACAACACCTTGATTAAAATCTCCGCCGACTTCTCTATCGTGTGCATCAGGCCAAAAGTAAGGTCAAAATTTTCTCCGGAGCAGAACATTCCATGATGCGCCCAGATAACCGCGTCATATTTTTCCATCAATTTTCCCGTTTCCAGCGCGATTTCCCTTCCTCCCGGGACCATCCATCCGATCACGCCCACTCCATTCGGGAAAACGATCGGGCACTCCGTGGCCATCTCCCAAAGTTCACGGGTGAATACCTCATCTGTAAGCGGCAGAACAAAGGTAAGTGCGATTACATTCGTGGTATGCGCATGGTATATGACCCTGTGTTTTCCGCCGCTCACCCTTTTTTTCACTTCATGATTCATAAGGTGAGTTGGAAGTTCGCTGGTAGGGCCTCCGCCTTCCACAAGTCCCCAGCGGATCCGGTAGTTCTCTCCTGCTCCGTCAATCTCTATGATGGTGATGCAGGCTTCGGGATCCACGATGATGTTTCGGAAATATTTGCCGGTTCCGGTCACCAGGAAAAATTCTCCGGCCAGATCCGGAACCTTCACGCCGATCGGCGTCCAGGCTCCATGTTCGCTCAGGCGGTTTCTGATGCTCTCCACTTCCTCCGGCTTTATCCGATAAGAAAGATTTCCTCCGTTTCTCTCATGCCACCCTTCATGGAAGCCATCATCCGCCATCTTAATAAAATCCTGAACAAACTTCGCATCCAAAACTTTCATTCCTATCATCCTCTCTTCTCACATTCACTTCCAAAACGATTTTTTATTTGCAGCTGTTTCGATCAGGTTTTCTTGTTCATCTCTTCAAGGACCGTACTTATCATATACCCAAATCACACATAAATCAACATTTATTTTGTGGTTTTTTGCATCCTATTATTTTTAAAGATAGCTATAGATAAGGGATCGCATGCAACTGTCTCCAAGATAGCAATGCAAGACTGATGGATGAAGGAAATTATTTTAATTTGCAATAGCAGATGTTCTTCCGTGCGCCTTCCCGTTTCAGTTCTCTGACGGCCACTAATTTTCGCAGCACGCCATCGATGGAACTTTGCGCCTTCCCCCTTGGGGTTGTTTATGTAGCTATAGAGGCCCTTATGGTGCTACAGGATGCAGTTCTTGGTGATGGGTATGAAAAACACTGTGTCCCTCTACTGCGCCATATCTGCGGCGAACAGCGCCGCTCCCAGCGCGCCGCACAACTGTGCCTTATCGCTGATGACAAGCGTGGTTTCCAGTTTTTCTTCCAATGTACGGACCAAGCCCCTGTTTTTGGAGACGCCTCCGGTCATCATATATTTTTCCTTTCCTCCCACACGCTTGACCAGAGCCGCCGTCTTGGTGGCCACCGCCTTGTTCAGGCCATGGACGATATCATCCGTGGCCTTGTTCTGCGCGATCAGGGACACCACTTCTGATTCCGCGAACACCGTGCACATACTGGAAATTGTGATATCCTCCTCATACGTCAGGCCAGCCTGGCTCATCCTGTCCAGATCCATTTCCATGGTTCTGGCCATCATCTCCAGGAACCGCCCTGTACCTGCCGCACATTTATCATTCATCACAAAGTTCTCAACCGCACCGTTTTCATCGATGCGGATCACCTTGCTGTCCTGTCCTCCGATATCCACCACGGTGCGCACCTGCGGATCCAGGTAATGAGCGCCGCGGGCATGGCAGGTGATCTCGGTGATGCTCTTATCGCCGTCCTGGATAGCCGTGCGTCCATAACCGGTGGTCACCAGCGCGTCGATGTCCTCCCTTTCCAGTCCTGCCTCTTTCAGCGCCTCCTGCAGGGCCCGCTCTGCGCCGATGGCTGCCCCGGCCCCTGTAGGCAGGACGATGCCGGTAACGATCTGCCTGTCTTTATCCAGTATCACCACATCTGTGCTCGTAGAACCGCTGTCAATTCCAGCGAAATATCCTTTGCCCATCTTTCTTTCCTTTCTCTGCCCCTGTTCCTGTGAAAGACTTTCCGCAAACGCTTCCAGCCGCGTTTTGAGCTGTCCGCTGCTTTGAACCGTATAATCCGACTCAATTTTCAGGATCGGAACCCCCGCGTGCTGCTTGATCTGCGCATATTCAAAGCTGTAAAAATCGCAGAATTTAACCGTATGGTACAGGATCCCCTTCAGCTGCGGGTCATTATAGAGCTGCTTCCTTCCGGTATTATCCATCATGCGCATGCAGGGAAGCTGCCCGAGCAGCCGTCCCGCATACCACTCCATTAATTCCGAAAAATCATACCCTTCCGGAGGCGTTTCGTCTCCCACGCTGCGGTTGTTCACGCAGGTCGCGTTGCGCACAGGATAAGGCATCGCCTCCTGTGTCATCTCGAACAGTTCCTTTCCCATGCGTGCGCCCAGGACGGTAAGATACGGTGTTTTCCACTCTTCCGGCTTCTGAAATGCCCGCCGGAATGCCTCTTCGTCAAAAGAGGTCTGCTTATAAGCGCCGTATGCCTTTGCGAGCGCCACAAGCTGTGCCGCTGTCCGCTCCCGGCTGCAGCTTCCGTCCGTATGCAGGATATCAAGCATATACAAAAAATCCAGCTTTCCGCTCTCTTCCAGCAAATCACAGACACTGCGTATGGTATCGCAGCAGTTCACCAATACGAGTTCTTTCACCTTTCCGCTCATGACCGCTTCCAGCAGCGTCTTGCCGAATCCGCAGATATTGGGATGTGTGATCTGCTCCGCCAGATCGAATCCCTTTGGCATCTCATTGAGATTCTCACACTCCGCCCCAAAGGCTGCAAGCAGTTCGATGGGCGTATATTTGCATACATAATAGGTCTTGTTTCTCATTTTCACTCCCATCTGCGCGCCTTAGCGCGCGTATATTTGCCGGTTTAGATATCCTGCGCTTCACCCTTCGCTTCCCAGCATTTCCATAAATGCGCCGAGCCTTGTGGTTGTCTGCCCTTCTCCTCCATGGCTTCTGTCACAGCCGTCGCCATCCAGAATCAACAGAGGGAGGTTCTGTTCTTCAAACTTCTTCTTTGCCAGCTGGGCGATTCCAAGCGTATGCTTGCATCCCCAATGATTAAACCAGACCACGCCGTCCGCTCCGGCTTCCTTGGCATGGCGGATTCCATTGTCAATTCTGCGCAGCGCGCCGCCGTTGAGCGCATGATAGACCATCCTCAATGCCATCGCTTCATAAGGTTTATCGGGATCGAAATCCATATCAAACGTCTGAGCCAGTTCACAGCCCACAATCTGCGCGTTTTCGGTCAGGCAGAGTTCCTTTTTCACGGCATCGGACCAGAAAGGGATCGTATGCATCCAGTAAATGCGCTTTCCCCTGGCAGGCTGCGCCTTTTGTATATCGCGCAGCAGCATCTGGGTATACCGCTCTTCTTCTCTCGTTCCCAAAAGAAGATTGTTGGTCATCCCGCAATATAAGGGCGTTACCAGATCAGCGGGCACATATCTCCCGACACGCTGCCTCTGGAAATCCCGGAAATTCTTAAGCGTCCTGCGGCTGCACCCCAGCCGTTCCTTCAGGCGCGATTCCTCTATGGTTCTGCCCGTATGCTTTTGTAGAAAAACCGCCAGATCGCGCAGCTGATCCGCCACATAGGCCACATTTTCCTGCGTCTGATGAAAGGGGACATCAATGGCGAAATGAGGGACGCCGTACTGCTCCGCCAGCCTGCGGAAAGACAGGAGATTGGCGTCACACACCAGATTGGTGTAAACAATGCACGCCGGGGCGGGAAGCACTCCCTTCTCCGCCGCTCCGATAAATGTCTTATGATAGGAGCACAGCGTCTCGGATAATCCGTCGCCCTCCGCCTGCTGCAGAAAGCCGCCTTCCGCCCGCGAAGCGCTCAGATAGCAGGAAAGCCCCTCCACATTGTAGGGAGCAAGTCCCACTTCCTGCAGCAATTCGCACGGAGTGAAAATGCTCACAATCGCCGACTTCTCCGGCTGTTTCAGCGGCCGGCGCATCGTATCCAGCATGAGGCCCGCCAGATACCTGTCCGCCGGGAACAGACGTTTATCGGGAAGAAACCGGAATTTAGCCCGCTGCGCCGCCCATCCGGCCCGCAGCAGCATCCGCGCCTTTTTGGGATCCTCATCACTC
>USKC01000282.1 GCA_900555195.1 uncultured Lachnospiraceae bacterium | reverse complement strand
CTGCGGAATTCTTCTGAAAACCTGTGAAGATATTCCCGTTTGTATTCCCAGCCAATCCGGTCGAGTGTAAACAGGTATGTATGATATTTTTTCAAAGAATACTGATAGAGGTATTCTTTTTCCAGTTCCGGTTTATCTGACAGAAACTTCCGGATCCAGGCGTATTCATCATTGGCACAATATATTTTCCCTGGGCTGTTTACTGATGAAGCCGGATTATCCCTTCTGTTGTAGTACAGCGCTTTATCTACAAAGGTAAGCCGTTCCGCCTGGCAAAATCCCTGAAACCAGAAGCCATTGTCCTGAAAAGAAGCCCCCGGAGATTCATTATGCCGAATCCGGTACTTCTCCAGAAACGCTCTTCGGTAAATTCCCGGCCAAGTATTCATTATAAATCGAAAGCATCCTTTCTCCTGGCGCGGATGGATAATCCGGTTATAATTAACATCCTCTCTTGCAATTTTCTGATATATTTCCCGCCTTTCTTCCCCCTTCCCATAAAATCTGTAAAAGTCAGATTTTACGATATCCGCATCCGTCGCCAGGGCCCTATGATACAAAAGCTCGTACATAACGGGCGAAATATAGTCGTCTGGTTCAACGATTCCGATATATTCCCCTAATGCCTCCTGCATCCCCAGATTCATGGCATGCCCATAGCCCCTGTTCTTTGTATGAATCAGGCGGATACGGTTATCCATATCTTTATATTTTTTCAGGATCTCAAGGCTGGAATCCGTAGAACCGTCATCTACACAAATTATCTCTATATCCTTTAATGTCTGGGATAATATACTGTCCATACAACATGAAAGATATTGTTCCACATTATAAACAGGAACTACTACCGATATTTTCGGCAGCGCTAATTTATCCCCAGCTTTCTCATCCAGCCCTTTCAAATAATCAATAAATTTCTTCTGATATAATTCTTCCGTTGCATTCTTAAGATAAGCTGCTCTGTTATGTTCACCCATCCGTTCCAACCATGCAGGATTATGAATGGCCGCTGAAAGTTTTTCTTTCAGCGCATCGCTGTCACCGGTACGGATGATGCAGGATGGATCCACAAGATTCTTTGCCCCGGTATTCTCTGAAACAAATACCGTTTTCCCCAGCATACAGGCTTCTAATGTGACCAAGGAGCAAGCCTCATCCCTGGATGGCACAAGAATGGCATCCATACGGTTATATAAAGCTAGCAATTCCGTCCTATTCCTGATTTCCCCATGGTAAACCACTCCTTCATCTTTTAACGGAAGCGCTTCCTGGTATTCCCTCGCCCACTCAGGTCTTGCACCCACAAGATGGATCCGCGTATGTTTCCTTTCCTCCAAAGAAAGGAGCCCATATGCTCGAAGCGCTATATCCTGCCCCTTCCTCGGTTCCAGAGTTCCGGAAACAAGAAAATGCACCATCCTTTCCTTCTGTCCAGACTCTTTTTTTTCTTTATAGAAATGCTTTGATGGCTCTGCGGCTTGTCCATATATGTCTTCCACATAATTAGGTATTACAGCCATATCTTTCCGGCCATACCTTGTTTCTATAAATTGCCTTGCATACTCGCTCACACAGACCATATGGGAAGCCTCTGTCAAGTCTTTCTCTTCCAATCCGCAATCCTGTATAAGTCCCGGAATATTTTCCGCCTCCCTGATATAAAGGACGGTCTTCGCAAAATGCTGTGCATATCTGGCAAATGCGGCACAGAAAATCGTATTAGCAATCACATATTCATACGCGGCCAATTCCTTTGAAAGAGCCTCTGATGTGTCTGCCGGGAAATCAATCTTCCTGACCTCCATCCCATCCCGATCAAATTCTTCTGCAAAACTTCCTTCCTTCAGCGTCCATACATCAACCGTGAATCCTTCTTTTTTTAGCAGAATTCCTATTTTTAGCAGACTTCTCGGCGCACCTGTATAGGTCATCTCATGGGATACCAACAATATTTTCTTTTTCATATACCTTATCCCATCCTTTTCACATATTTATCCCTTATAACGGATTCTCCACAGCCCTTCCATCCTGGCAAAGCCGCTTTTGCAGAAAAAGTTCTAGACAATCCGCTCAAGTTTTCTGCAGAATAGTTCCAATTTATGTCTTTCCAGAACACCCAGGCTCCCGGCCATGCCGGGAGTTGGATGCCCATTTGAAACCACACAATCCAAGTCACGCAACTGATATCGTGCATTTCTAATATCAAGTTTCCACAAAGTGTCTCATAAAGCTTCTATACACTTCCATCCCACCCGCCCGCTCCTGCGGGCGGGCAGTTCCCCTTTCCCAGAATTGATCAGGTCCTAGGAGAGGTTGCCGCCGCAGCGGGAATCGTAGCCATGGGAGTTCCCTGTGCCACGACGAAGGTAACGTTCACGGCTCCGCCGAAAGCGGGAAGCGCGATCGCGATCGCGCCGTTCGCGATTACAACGGGCACTGCTACCCAGGTTCCGTCCGCTCTCTGATACAGGGCCTGTACGGTCTCTCCTGCGCCCAGGGTTCCGCCGCCAAGGATATCGCTCAGAGCGAAAGCTGCGGAGATGGAGCCGTTCTGGGATACCGCTTCACCTGAAGCTGTCGCAAGGCCGATCGTCATGTTGTTTACAATGTTCAGGTTTCCGCTTGCATCCGTCAGGGACAGAGCGCCTTGGCCGGTGAAATTCACAACGGATACGTTGGTGGAAGCGAGCGCCGCCACAAGGGAAGCTGCCGCCGCCTGTGCCTGCTCTACGCTGGAGGGCGTGGTCACCACCGCTACCGCCGCCTGATCCACTACCTGGCCACTTGCGGTCACGAAAGTGGTTCCCGGAAGGGTCGCGGTCTGCTGTCCGGACAGGCTTGCTGCCTGGCCGCCTGCGCTTGTGCCGATGGAGGAGCTTACCACCACCTGCTGTACGGTTTCTGTCGTTATGGACGGGCTGGGTGCCGCCATTGCAGTCATGCCCATGGAAAGGGCCATCACTGCGGAAAGAACGATTGCCATTTTCTTTTTCATGTCAATCTTCCCCTTTCTAAAGATTTGTTTGATATGTGTGTGGCTTCTCTATATCAACAGGCGGTTGTCAGCCTGTTAATACCAGGTTGTTTGGATGAGTCAGCAGTCCGGGCGGATTTAAACCGTCCCGGGTGCGCACAGCTTTCTTCTGTCCTCCCCGTATTTTCCGGCTTATCCCTCATCCTTTTTTATCAATCCGCCCCTTCCGGCACTTCTTCATAGAAGACCTGAAGGATCAATTCATAGAGGGCTGTCTCATCCGCATAGAACTCTTCAAAGACTTCTCCCATCTTTACTTCTCCCTGCATGGAATGCAGATCCTCTTCACTGAAGCTGTAGGATACAGCTTCCCCTGCAATATGTACCGCTTCCTGTGCCGTAATATCGGTCACCATATACGGCGTTACAGCCTGGTACAAAGTGAGAGGCAGCGTGAGATCCTGCTTTACCGCGCGCATCGCCTGTCCAATGAAGGCCTGTAGATAGGTTTTCTGCCTTTCCAACCGCGCTTCTGCGCTCTGGGCCTGCTCGGTATCTCTATATCGGATAAAGGTATAAGCGTCGTTTCCCATCAGGTGAACTTGTTGGCCCGTTTCCCAGCCGGTTTTATAACGCTCCCCGTCAATCTCCATATCTGCCCCTGCGGCGGATTCCGGGATGATCACATCCACACCCCCTACCGCGTCGTTTAAGAGGTTCACCACTTCCATGTTCAGGGCACAGTAACCATGGATCGGCAAGCCATAGAAAAGCTGGCTCACCGCCTCTACTGTGTTTTCACAGCTTCCTTCCATCCCATCGCCGTACGCGTGTGCAAGAGCAATCTGTGCTGTCTGCTTCCCTGCGTAAAGACCGTTCCGGTCATAGATGGATATTTCTGCCATAGTATCCCGGTTGATGCCGATTACGCTGATTTTTGCCTCACCCGGATCCAGAACCGCCAGGAACAGGGCATCGGCCTGTCCGCCTTCATAGAGATCTTCTGATGCCTCCATCTCGCCAGTTTTGTCGATTCCCATAAACAGGAAGGTCATGACATCGTTTTTATAGGCATAGGTTTTCCCCTGATATCTGAGTTCACCTGTCTGGAGCGTTTCCTCTCCATTTGTATCGGCGGCAAATACCTGTCCCATGGCCTCCGGCACCGCTTCCTGTTTTGCTGCCAGCTGCTGTCTTCCCTGATAATCCAGAATCAGCCAGGCCGCGATAAGGAAAATTCCTGCTGCGAACAGGACGCCGATAGCTACGCTTAAGCCGATCAGAACTTTCCCGCGCAGCCTGTTTTGCCTGCTCGTTCTATTTTTATCCGACCTGTTTCTGCCCCGTTTGCTTTTTCTGTCTGTTTCCTTCATGCGGTCCGTTCTGTCTCTTTGCACCGCCCTATTCTTCCTCTCTGTTTCCCTTTTGGGGCGCGTTTTGTCCATCATTCCAATTCACCCCAACACTCGCACGGCCTGAACCAGATATCGTTTGTCGTCCTGTCCGGTCA
>USKC01000281.1 GCA_900555195.1 uncultured Lachnospiraceae bacterium | reverse complement strand
ACCCGCACGCTCTGGCGGCGTTGTCTGACGCCCCATAGGGGCGGAGTTTAGCCGCCATGCGGGTGGACTTCCCGCATGCAAGGCTTAGAAACAGCCAATTTTTAAAGTGGTTTGCGGAAAAAGAATGCAGCCGAACCCTGCGCTGCAGAAACCGGATGTCCGTGCCTGGGGAACCAGGTGTCACAGGCGAGGAAGACGGAACGGCATATGCGGAGGGCTGAGTAGTAACAATTGTTTCACAATTTATACTACTTTTTATGGGCCGGAAAGCCTGTGAAAATTTGGCCAAACGCAAGCGTGTCCCGGCAAACAGCATACCCGCTGCAGGGCCGAGGGAAGAGGAACACGCCGGCAGAAAGGGCGTCAGAACCCGGAAGGCTGAGCAGTAACATTATACAATTAAGAATTGTTTACAATAAATTCACTTTTATTCCGGCCTGTGGTAAGATAAAAACGGTAAGAATTGGAGCCCTAAACAGGGAAGAAACCGGAAGGATGAGTGAATGGAAAAAGAAGAAATTTTTCTTCCGTACAGATGTGTGCTGGAAGGCGGAGAGGGAGAGATTGTCGAGAAAAAATCCCGTTTTATCGCCTCTGTATGTAAAGCGGAAAGCGAAGAGGAGGCGGTGGCGTTTATCGAGAAGCAGAAGAAAAAATATTGGGATGCTTCCCATAACTGTTCCGCATTTGTGATCGGACGCAGGGCGCAGCTTAGCAGGTGCAGCGACGACGGGGAACCGTCCGGAACCGCAGGAAGGCCCATGCTGGAAGTGCTGCTGAAGGAAGAGATCTGCAACGTGGTGGTGGTGGTAACCAGATATTTTGGAGGAACCCTGCTGGGAACGGGCGGGCTGGTGCGCGCCTACGGCGCGGCAGTGAAGGCCGGGCTTGAAAACAGCGTGGTGGCGACCATGCGTTATGGAAGCAGCATTCGGATCACGACGGATTATACGGATGTGGGACGGATCCAATACCTGCTTGGCAAACGGGGGATCCATTCACCGGATGCGGAGTATACAGATCGGGTGACCATGCGGGTCTGCATTCCCGCAGAGGACGAAGAGGCATTCTGCAAGGAGTTGGTGGAGGCCACCGGCGCGAGGGTACAGCTGGAGACGGTTGGAAAAGCGTATTATGTTGACAAAGGCTGACTGGGAAGATATAGTTTTAGAGGAATCCGGAAGGAGGTGGTTATCATGAGAGACAAAAAGATGGGAAGTTCAGATCAGGTTCCCGGGCGAAGTTGGAAGCAAAGGAGAGCATTGGATGAGGCGGCTTTGATGCTTTCTGACGAGGTGCCCTTATGCCTGTCCTGTCCGAAAGCGATCATGACGCCGCCGGAAGGAGCGTGTCATGGCATTAAGACAAGAAGAAAAGAGGAATGTAATTGATAAACTGTCTCTAACAGTCAGAAGCCTGCTTGAAAGCAGGCAGTATACGAGGCTCCGGCAGACCCTGTCGGAGGAAAATGAGGCGGATATTGCGGCCCTTCTGGAAGAATTGGAAGAAGAGGATATGCTGAAGGTATTCCGCATACTGCCGAAGGATTTGGCGGCGGATGTGTTCGCCCATATGGATGTGGATAATCAACAGTTCATTATCACCTCCCTATCCGAACGGGATGCGGGAGTGATTGTGGACAACCTGATGGCGGATGATGCGGCTGATTTGCTGGAGGAAATGCCGGCCAATGTGGTTAAAAAGATCCTTGCGCAGGCAAGCCCTGAGACCAGGAGGGATGTGAACCAGCTCCTGCGGTATCCTGAGGATTCTGCGGGAAGCATCATGACGGTGGAATATGTGGATCTGAAGGAAAACCTGACGGTGGATGAAGCGATCGCCAGGATCCGCAAGATCGGAATGGACAGCGAGACGATCAATGTCTGTTATGTGCTTGACGAAGGGCGGAAGCTGGTGGGGACCGTGGCCCTGCGCCACCTGCTGCTGGGCCAGCCGGAGGAGACGGTGGGGGAGATCATGAATGAGAATGTGATCTCCGTCAGCACTCTGACGGATCAGGAAGAAGTGGCCAGAAAATTCCAGAAATATGATTTTGTTGCCATGCCGGTGGTAGATAATGAGAACCGCCTGGTGGGCATCATTACCGTAGACGATATTATGGATATTCTGGAAGAAGAGGCGACGGAGGATATCGAGAAGATGGCCGCCATTACGCCGGGCGACAAGCCGTATCTGAAGACGGGCGTTCTGGAGACCTGGAAGAGCAGGATACCGTGGCTGCTGCTTTTGATGGTTTCCGCCACCTTTACCGGCAAGATCATAGCGAGCTATGAGTCAGCGCTGGGCGCCTGCATGGTTCTGTCCACCTTTATCCCCATGTTGATGGACACGGGAGGAAATGCGGGCAGTCAGGCCAGCGTTTCCATCATCAGAGGCATTTCCCTGGATGAGATACGCTTCCGGGATCTGGCCAAAGTGGTATGGAAGGAACTGCGGGTATCCCTGCTGTGCGGCATTACGCTGGCTGCAGCCAATTTTGTGAAACTGATGCTGTTTGACAAGACGGGGCTGACGGTAGCGGCCGTAATCTGCCTCACCCTTGTGGCGACTGTCTTCGTGGCAAAGATCGTTGGCGCGATCCTGCCCATGCTGGCGAAGCGGGCGGGCGTGGATCCGGCGGTGATGGCGAGCCCGTTCATCACGACCATTGTGGACGCCCTGTCTTTGATGATTTATTTCCGAATAGCGGTGGCGCTGCTTCCTATTTAAAATGCTTTGAAAAATTGGAAAAAAGCAGCATCCGCCCGACAGGAAAAAATGGAAGGATAGGAATTAGAAATCGAGGGAACGAATAAAGAACGGGATGCTGCGCGCTGCGCTGTGTCCCTGTACCAAAGGAGACGAAGGATGAAGCTGATTTCATGGAACGTGAATGGCCTGCGCGCCTGTATGGGAAAAGGGTTTATGGATTTCTTCCGGGAAGCGGATGCAGATATCTTCTGCATTCAGGAAAGCAAGCTGCAGGAAGGGCAGATCAGCCTGGAACTTCCGGGTTATTACCAGTACTGGAATTATGCGGAGAAGAAGGGATATTCCGGAACGGCCATTTTTACCAAAAAAGAGCCCGTCAGCGTTGCGTACGGCATTGGAATGGAGGAACACGATAAAGAAGGCCGGGTAATCACCCTGGAATATGAGGATTTCTATATGGTCACAGTATATACGCCCAATTCTCAGGACGGCTTGGCCAGACTTGATTACCGCATGCGGTGGGAAGATGATTTTTTGGCATACCTGAAAGGGCTGGAAGCGAAGAAACCCGTGATTTTCTGCGGGGATCTGAATGTGGCCCATAAGGAAATCGATCTGAAGAATCCTAAGACGAACCGGAAGAACGCCGGATTTACGGATGAGGAGAGGGCGAAATTCTCAGGACTTTTGGAGAGCGGATTCGTAGATACCTTCCGGCACTTCTATCCGGAACTGGAGGGCGCGTATTCCTGGTGGTCCTACCGGTTCCATGCGAGGGAAAAGAACGCAGGATGGCGCATCGATTATTTTCTCGTCTCTCCGTCCTTAAAGGATCGGCTTGAGGATGCGCTGATTTATAAGGATGTGTTTGGCTCCGATCATTGCCCGGTGGGGCTGCTCCTGAAGGAAGATCAGACGGCGGCATCCGGCGAATAACAGGTCATCGGAGAGGATGGGTACGATCCGGAAAGGAGCAGAATGAGAAGACTGAATGTACAAAAAGCTATAATGTCCGCTGCAGTTCTGGCCGCCTTGGTTCTGACCGCCTGCACGGGAGAACAGGAAGCGGGGAATATGAGCGAAGCGGTGATAGAAAGCGAAACGCAGGCCGAAGAGACATCCGCCGCGCAGCCCGAGGAAACGTCTCAGGAAGAGACCGCCGAAACGGCGCCAAGCGAGGAAGAGACAGCAGAACCGGTGGAGGTGACTGTGATCAGCGATGCCACAGGTTCCTTTGAAGGGATCGTCGTGGATGCCGCCATGCACAGCCTGACGATTGTGACAGAAGAAGGGGAACTGTACAGCTATGCCTTCCCGGAAGATGCGGAAGTGGTGGAAACGCAGGACGGGCTTATGCTGGGGCAGGCCGTGGCTGTGGACAGCGAGAACGGCATCGCTTCTGCCGTCCGGGATGGTGTAAAACAGCCTCTGGCGGACAGGAAGGCGCTGGCCTTTGCCGCGGATATTCTTCTGGCATTCCAATATCAGGATATGGATTCCCTGGCGAATCTGGCCGGTTATCCCCTCCAGGTTAACCTGGGAGAAGAGGAAATGACTGCGGAAGACGGCGGGGCTTTTCTCTCCCTTTCCAAGGGGCAGATTTTTACCGAGGAGCGGGTGCAGGCCGTCGTGAATTGCAACCTGTATGCCCTGGAAGAACTGGATGGTGAAAGATATGTCCTGGGCGCAGAGGAAGGCGGGCCGAACGTCATCTTCCAGAAAGATTCCGAACGGGACAGCGGCTTTGCGATCGTGGAAATTAATTAAAATGCTGGGCCGGAACTATGTTACTGCTCAGCCCTCCGCAAATACCGTTTTGTCTCCC
>USKC01000280.1 GCA_900555195.1 uncultured Lachnospiraceae bacterium | reverse complement strand
GGAACGGATCCCCTGGGATCAGCTTCACCAGGAAGAATGTCAGCGTGGCCAGAACAAAGACCGTAGCCACAGCGATTCCAATTTTCTTTAAGAGATATTTTGCCATAATAGATTCTCTTTCCACACAGTCCGCCGCAGGGATGCAATGTACATACCATTTCTTTCCTTATTACAGCATGCCCGCTGTCTTTTAGCAGCGGTTTGAACGGATCCGGGCTGCGGCGGTTCTATTTCGGTTATTCGCTCACATCTGCATAGGTATAATCCGCATATCCGCTGATATAAACATTGCTGATATTATCCGAAGTCACCAAGCTGCTCTTGGTCCAGGTAATCACCAAATCCAGAACATTTTCACAAAAATACTGTTCCAATTCGAACATAGCATCCTTTCTGCTTTTCCAATCGGAAGCGGTAGCTGCTACGTCATAGAGTTCATCATATTCTGGATAACTGCAAAAATAGGGGCCTCCTGCCGTAGACAAATACTCTGTCGCCGTATCTCCCAGCCAGTCAATATAACCGTTGGCTTGTCCGCCTTTCCAAAAATCATAATCACCGCTGTAGGCCATTTCCAGCATGGAGGAAAGCGGTTGTGAATCAATCTGGGCCGTAATCCCCAATGTGCTTTCCCACATAGCTGCAATCGCATTCAGTGCATTCATATTTTCCTGCGAATCATAGCAAAGCATCGTGAAAGTTGGAATCTCACTCACATCCAAACAGCCCAGTTCTTCCATCGCCGCATTCAGGTATTCCACCGCTTTCTCAGGCTCCGCGCTCGCGGACCATCCTTCATAGGGATACTCTTCTACCACCGCCGCTTCCACACCCATGGTAGAAGGAAGTTCTAAACGGGTACTGGCTTCATCCGTAGTATAGACCGCCTGTACCATGGCATTCCTGTCGATTGCTGCAGAAAGCGCTTTGCGGAAATTCGTATTGCTGAGCCATCTGCCGGTCTCTTCCGTCTTTCCCTGGTGATTGATGTGCATGAACTGAAAACCGCTGTAATAGGTCTGGCTGGTATAATTTCCCGTCTCTTCCAAACTACTCACCTGATTGGCATTGGTGAACTCACAGACATCCAGCTCTCCTGCCAGCATCATATCTACAGCCGTTTCATCCGTGGCGTTAATATAACAGGTAATCCCATCAAGATTGATTGCGGCCGCATTCCAATAGTTTTCATTCTTCACCAACTCCAACGTGCTATCATGCGTCCAAGAGGCGAGGGTAAACGGCCCATTCGTCAGGGTATATTCCGCTTCAGAGCCAAATTGTTCCCCGCAGGATTCCACGAATTCCTGATTCATGGGAGCGAATTCCTGCTGTGCAAAATACAAGGGAAACGCGGTCTGACACATAGTAATCTTCAGGGTATAATCATCGATCACTTCCACGCCCAAGTCCTCTACGGCCCCTTCCCCGCTGTTATACTCTTCTGCCCCGTCAATCCCGTAAATCATATAAGCGTTATCACATGCATTTTCCGGGCTCAGCGTATAGATAATGGAATAGGCCACATCCTCTGCCGTAACCGGGGTTCCGTCGGAATAGGTGCTTTCCCTTAAGTGGAAAGTATACTCCAGATTATCTTCGCTAACCTCATAGGACTCGGCCAGTCCGGGCTCAGCTTCGCCGTTCACATTACGCAAAAGAGGTTCCACACACAAGCGTACCACCAAATATGCTGCATCAGAACTGGCATTGGCCGGATTCATGGTTTCCGGTTCATAATTCCAGCCCACGCGAATCGTCTTACTCGCGTTCTCTGTCCCATCTTGCTGTGATGCTGCTATCTGCCCCTCAGATTCGCTGCCAGAAGCCCCATTTCCCAAAGCTGTCTGTTCCGAGGTTTCCGAAGCGCCACAACCTGCAACAGAAACAGCCGCCAGTACGATGCCGAGCAATAATGCCGCAATTCTCTTTTTCATACGTTTTCCTCCTCGCATTGTGGATATCTATGTGCCAATTTTATGTATTGCCCTTTCTATTCCCCGCTCACCATGCAGGATGAAAGCCTTAGGTCACAAGCGCCTATCCCATAATTCTCCAAATCTTCCATAGGGGATAAATACAGTTCCCTGCCCACCTCTTCCACTCGGGATAAAAGTTCTCTCATATTCCCTGAGATATGCAGGCTGCTCAAATGCTCCGCCCTCTTTCCATTGCGGATTCGCACACCTTTGCATGGTATGCAGAAATCTCCTGAGGAAATATTCACAGTATGAAACACATCATAGGATGTCGTGATATAAATCCCCTCGCCCATATGTTCTAACAGCGTTTCTATATCACTTTCTCCCGGTTCTATCACCAAATTTCTGGGTGTAACCAAGATATCTGTCGCTATATTTCCGGACAACAACGGCCGTCTTCCCGCATTTCCGGTAGGCTTAAGTCCCAGTGCCGCCGCGCTGGAGCGATTGGTCATAAGCCCCTCCAGGACGCCCCTATGTATCAGTTTCACCGGTTCTCCTACAGTTCCTTCACAATCGCCCAAAAAGACAAAGCCACTGGAAGGATGGGATGGATAATCCGTGATGTTCAGCATCCTGCCACCCACCTTAGATGAAAGCAGGCCGCACAGGGCACTGGCTCCATCCGCATATTTAACACCAGAAAACAGCTGCCAGGCCGTTACAAAAATATTTCGAACCACGGCCTTATCGAGAACTACCTGATACTCTCCCGAAGGGAAAGAAGGTTCCGGATTCATTTGGGTTTCTAACCCTGCTTCCAAATTTTCCAGATATTCGGCTGTATTAAAGTTTTCCGGATTTGAAGCAGTTCTTATAAAGCTATATTTTCTTTTTCCATCCGTTCCATTTGCGGTCACCCGCATCAGATACAGGGGAAATCGAAACGAGATATCCCGGCCATAGGAATTCACCGTCCTTTGTGCAACGGTCTCCGCCTTCAGGGAAACATGCACCTGGCTGATGATACGCGCCTCTTCCAACAGCGCCTTTTCCATCCTGGCAGCCGCCCGTTCCAACACGTTCAGATCCTTCTGCGCTTCTCCCTCGTCACGAGCAAAAAGCCTTCTCTCCTGATTCAAGCGATCCGCTTCCTCCCGGTCAGAACAGGAACTATTGTCCAAAGCTCTTTTAAGGACCTGAGACGCGTCCTCCGTCAAATCCTCCGTATACATATATCCCGTTCGGTCTTTGTTCACCCGGATGAACAGAACCGTTTGGGAAGAAGCCTGAATTCCTGCGATCTTTCCGTTCTTCACAGTGATATCCGTGGCCTCATGCGTCTGTGCATTTACTTCTGCCTCCCTGACGCCTTCAGGGAGCGCTTGAAATGCATCAATGTAGGCGTCCAGGCAGCTTAGGGCATTGTCCGGCTTTTGGGAAACCGAAACTTTTTTGCAATCATTTGCACAATGGCCAGCCGCCGTTTCCACTCCGCCCATATATTGGGAACCCATCCTTTCCGTCACCCCGCTCACCATCCTTTCTGATCAATTCATCCCAGCTACGCTCATTGCAGTCACCCGCATGCGGGGCTGATAAGCGGTCGTCTGCACCAGTCCAGATGAGGCCCCGCAGAAGCCGCCGCCCAGATCCGGCACTAAAATGCGTCCAACCCGATCTACGCGTTTAATGATATCAAGCGAATTGCCGCCCAAAGTTACATTTTTTACCGGATAGGCGATCTGACCGTTGCGTATCCAATACCCGTCCAGTACCGCTATGGAAAAATCCGTTCCGCTGTTTCCGCCCCCTAAAGTTTTTACATAAAGCCCTTCTGGCAAAGAACGGATCATCTCTTCCTCATCATCCTCACCCGCCGCCAGATAGGTATTATGCATCCGGGCCGCAGGAGCGAAACAATAGCTCTGCCTCCGCCCGCTTCCACACTGGCTCATGCCATATTTTCTGGCGCCCAGTCGGTCACAAAGGAAACGCTTGATAACGCCTTTTTCAATCAGAACATTCTTCTGCGTGGGGCATCCCTCATCATCCACCGCTTCGGAGCCACACAATCCAGGCACTGTTCCATCATCAATCAGCGTCACCTTATCCGAAGCCACTTTGCAGCCCAGCTTATCTCCGAAATCACTCTCTCCTGCATCAATGCAGGTTGTCTCCAGATTATGCCCACAGGCTTCATGCCAGAATACACCTGCCGCCCCTCCCTCGAATACAACGGGCACGACGCATGAACGGATGGGCTCTGCTTTCAGCCTGGCTTCCATATCCCTGACACTGCCTTGGGCAAAGCCAATATAATCTTCCTTCTCCTTAAATATTTCAAAGCCTGCCGGCTTTACATAATCCTGAAACGCATAGGCGGCCTGAGATTTCCACTCTACAGTGCCTGCCAGCCGCACCCGGGTAAATACTCTCGTATCTTCCGTCAGAAGCCCTTCACTGTTCGCAATGGTCACATGCTGGATTTCATCATAGTATTCCGTATTCATAGAACGGACCACCGGGCCGGCGCTTCTGGCCGCCAGATCGATTTCTTTCGCCAGTTCCACCTTCCTGCGCACCTCAACTTGATCCGGGTAAATCTCTGTATGTACCGGAGAAGCATATCTTCTCA
>USKC01000279.1 GCA_900555195.1 uncultured Lachnospiraceae bacterium | reverse complement strand
TCAGCAGGGTGGTTTTTCCAATGCCGTTCGCGCCCGTGAGGACGATTTTCTGCCCTCTCTCCATGGACAGATTGAGAGGGGAACTGAGCGGTTCGTCATAGCCGATGATGAGATCGGTGGTGGTAAAGAGAAAACGGCTGGGGGTTCTGGCTTCCTTAAAATGGAATTCCGGTTTCGGCCGTTCTCCTGCAAGCTCAATTACGTCCATTTTATCCAGCTTTTTCTGACGGGACATGGCCATATTCCGTGTGGCGACACGCGCCTTGTTGCGGGCCACGAAATCCTTCAGATCCGCGATCTCCTTCTGCTGTCTGTTATAAGCAGCTTCTATCTGTGCCTTTCTGGCGGCGTATACTTCCTGGAATTTATCATAATCTCCCACATAACGCGTCAAAGTCCGGTTTTCCATATGGTAGATCAGATTTACCACGCTGTTGAGGAAAGGAACGTCATGGGAAATCAGGATGAATGCGTTCTCATAATCGTTCAGATAGCGCTTCAGCCATTCAATATGCTCTGCGTCCAGATAGTTGGTGGGCTCATCCAACAGCAGGATATCCGGTTTTTCCAGAAGCAGCTTGCCGAGGAGAACCTTGGTTCTCTGACCGCCACTCAGCTCAGACACATCCTTATCCAGCCCGATTTCCGTAAGTCCCAGCGCGCGTCCCACTTCTTCCACTTTGGAATCGATCATATAGAAATCATGCATGGTAAGAAGATCCTGAATGGTCCCCAGCTCTTCCATGTAGCGCTCCAGCTCCTCTTCTGAAGCATCCCCCATCTTATCGCACAGTTCGTTCATCTGCGCTTCCAGCTCAAAAAGAAATGAAAAGGCGTCCGACAGCACCTTACGGATGCTGTTCCCTTTTTCCAGGGCAGTGTGCTGATCCAGGTAGCCGACACGCACATGTTTGGCCCATTCGATTTTCCCTTCATCCGGCTGCAGTTTTCCTGTAACGATATTCATAAATGTGGACTTTCCTTCTCCATTTGCACCGATCAACCCGATGTGCTCGCCCTTCAGCAGGCGGAAGGATACATCTTCAAAAATGGCCCGGTCTCCGAAGCCATGGGATAAATGTTCTACATTCAGTATGCTCATAATTCCTTTTATTCACCTGTCTCTTTCAATTATCGAAAGCATTATATCACAGGCCGTTGCACAAGGCAAAAATTTGTTGCCAAGCGGAAGCGTGTTCTGTTACCACTCGGCCAAAGGCTGAGAGTAACGGTTAAATCTATGTGAAACTTTCTTTAAGATTTTATGTATTTGGTTGTTTTTGCGTGTGGATGTGACTATGATAAATGGAAAGCTTTTGGGGAAAGCTTTGAGAAAAGGCGTGCATTTCTTACGCGGGATGAAGATCCTGGCGGGAAAGGATAAGGTGAGTCTATGAAGTTCAGAAAGGATGGAACATTTCATATATTGCAGTTGGCGGATATACAGGAGATTCCTGAGGTATCAGAGGATACGCTCCGACTGATCAGTACAGCGTTGGACAGAACCAGGCCGGATCTGGTGGTGCTTACGGGGGATCAGCTGAAGGGGGCGAGCAGAAGGTTTGGCCGTGGGGGCGGATGTGTGGAGGATACCATCCGTAAAATCATGGAGCCTGTGACAGCCAGAGGGATTCCATTTGCTGTGACGTTTGGCAATCACGATGAACAATGCGGGATGAGCAACGAGGAACAGATGGAGATATACCGTAGTCTCCCTGGATGTGTGGACTGGCTGAACAGCCGCGGACAGGAGATTCATCATGGCCCACAGGAAGGGACGTTTGCAATCGGCATCCGCAGCTATGATGAGACGCGGACAGCGATGACGGTGTATCTGATCAATACAGGAACCAATTTGCCTCAGGGAGGATACCAGCCGTTTCATCCAGGACAACTTTTTTGGTATAAATCTGTTCGGGATGAACTGGAAGAGAAGAATCAAGGGACTGTTCCGGGAATTGTGTTTCAGCATATTCCAATTCCGGAATACTATAGGCTGCTGTGCAGGACAGATCGGAAAACAAAAGGCGCTATCCGTACTTATCGGACACATGCGAATGAATATTATGTGCTGGATGAGGAAAAATGCAGAGCAGGCAGCCTGAAAGAAGCAGTCAGCATTCCGGATGGAAACGGGAGGGAATATGAAGCATTCCGGGAAAAGGGCGATATTTTCGCCGTGTTCTGCGGACATGATCATAAAAATAGTTTTGTCGGAAACTGTGCGGGGATAGACCTGGGATATACGCCTTCCTGCGGGTTTAATGAATATGGGGACGGTGTGGAGCGTGCAGCCAGGGAATTTATTTTTTATGAAAAGGATCCCGCCGCATATGAGACCAGGCTTCTCACCTACCGGGAACTGATAGGAAATAGAGCTTCCAGGCCGGTGAAAGATTTTTTTTACAAGCTCTGTCCGGCAAGCAGAGAAGAAGCGGTAGAAAAGCTAAAAAAGGCACTGCTTCTTACAGGAATGGTTTGTGTGGCGGGCAGAGCGGCATGGGGTATCTGTAGGAAGAAGCATGTACGTTGAAAAAACGCTTCGCGCAAATACGCATGCTGCAGGCAGAGACTGCCTGACGGAAGCCGTATAGGGTACAGGTGTGTGCCGGGGCGAACACTTTTTATGCAGGCGTTGTTGGCTCATTTGCAGTTGTTTCTTTTTTCAACAGTTTTGTGTAGCTCATATCGATGCCTAAGGCGCCGAGGGGTGCTGTAATGAGAATTGCAACGACAGCTACGGAAAGCACAATCTGACCGCAGGGTAAGCCCATGGATAAGGGAACGGAGCCGATGGCGGCCTGTACAGTCGCTTTGGGCAGATAGGCAATCATGCAGAAGAGCCGTTCTCTCCGGGACAGTGATGTTCCCAAAAGACAGATTGCTATGCCGGCAGAACGAAAAAGGAGCGCGATGCCGATCATCAATACGGCGGCCATACCTGCGTCAAGGGTGTAGCGGATATCCACGGCAGCTCCGACCAATACGAACAGGATCACTTCTGCGGCAAGCCACAGCTTTCCGAATTTTTCAGAAAGCCGGTTGGATACGAAGGCTGTACTTTTTATTTTAATGACACATGCCATGCTGACGATGGCCAGCAGGCCGGATACGGATACGATTCCTTTCAGCCAGGTTTCAATGGATATGAGCAGGAAGGATACGCCCAAAATAAGGATGACCTTCATGCTGTTCCTGACATAGTGCTTATGCGCATAGGCTGTATCGAAGAAAAGGCTGAGCACATATCCGGCGATAGCACCTAAAGCGACGCCGTGCCGTATTTGGCCTCCATCAGCTGAACCATCCGCGGCACCACCACTGCCGGAGAGACGGCGCCAAGAACCGCGCCCATGACCGCGGCTTCTATCCGTGTGATCCCGAAAAGGCGGGGAGCAAACAGGAAGAAGCATAGCATTTCACAGGCAGCAGGGATACAGGACATCATGATGGCCGGCCTGCCCACCTTTTTTAAATCTACAATATTCAGGGACAGGCCCGCTTTAGGCAGAATAATGATTAAGGCCATTTGCCGCAGGTCCGCGGAAACGGACAGGATGGATTCGTCCAGAAGATTCAGGGCATATGGGCCTAACAGAATGCCGGTGATCAGCATACCGATGATGCGCGGCAGTTTCAGCCTGAGGCAGAGGGCCGCCATGGCCAGGCCAACAAGAAAAATAAAAGCGGCTTAGGTTTCCCATAGGAGAACTTCATTCCGGGCGGTATTATAGCGCAGGAATGAAGCTCTGCAAAGGCAGCGCATCTGCAGCGAAAGAATTTATTTGACAATTCCCCATAGTACTGCTATTCTGAAATAGCAGTTTTGAATTGTCAGAACTGTTATGGCCAAAAGGCATTGAAAATGAAAGAAAGAGAGGACGGTTTTTGTTAACTGCGGGAAATGTGAGGAAAGCAAGCGAATAGCGTGATCGGGCGGAAGCGGAGGTGTCGGCTGTGACGCTGAAAGTCTGCCCTGATGAATTTCCGAACAGGTTCTGCGGCAAGACCGATGAGATTGAAGAAGGCATAATCCTGTGTTGGATTGTGCTTTTTTTGTATATTGATATGGCTAGGAAGATTGTTTCCTACTCATGCAAAAAAACGCTCCGCAAGGATGCGCGCTTATCTGTATAGAATCGATAGGGGAACGAGGTAGTTGTTCCTGCGCAGGGCAAGGGTTTGAGCGGATGGCGTTTCCTCGCAGGAAATTCTCAGGGCATGCAGCCAATGTTTTAAACCGCCGGAAGAAAAAGCCTAAAATGAATGAGGGCAGAAGAAAGCGGAGGAATGAAAACGTGAACGATGTAAATGACATGCTGGAATTTCAGAGAATCAAAGAATGGATGATGGAAGCATCCTACAGCCGGAAAGCCAGAGAACGGTTTGAACGGCTTGAGCCTATGCTGGATCAGGCAAAAGCCAATGCGGCGATTGCGGAGACAACAGAGGCGAGAAAGATATTGGACAGCCAGGGGAATCCTCCTTTTGGAGATACGGACGGTATCCGGCAGCTGGCGAGAGAGGCGGAACTTGGGAGCCTGCTGTCTGCGGAAGAACTGGACAGGTTACGGCAGTTCGCTGTTCTGTGTGCCAGGATGAG
>USKC01000278.1 GCA_900555195.1 uncultured Lachnospiraceae bacterium | reverse complement strand
GGAATTGCAAAGTCCGTACTTCTGTTGCTTGAGATGAAGGGAAGCGTGCCGGAGCATCTGAGGGAACAGATTATTGCGGAAACGAATGCCGCCCTTCTGGAGAATTGGCTGCAGGCTGCGGCCAAAGCCTGTACAGTGGAAGCTTTTATGGAAGAAACAGGGCTGAAAGGAAAGTGAATGCCAGGAAATATTTAGTGTGCACAATAATCCTGAGGGCTTATTGTTTCACAGCCGAACAAGTTCGGTGGCTGTTTGTGCCGGAGCGTCACACACAGCTTTCCGGCAGAAGAGAAACCGCATTCGCGATTTCTTTTCGCCCCGTCACAAACGTTCCGGAATGGAGATTCATATGCTCAAAATTGCTGACAACCCAACACTTGCAGGACTTTCTTCTTTTTTCCCATCCATCGTCTTTTCCACCGCTACAGGAACCGATCTGACGCTGGATCTTCTGCTCCCGCAGACCGTGGAGGGCGATAACGCCTCCCGTTTTCCGCTGATCATCTTCATCGAGGGGAGCGCCTGGCATTTTCCGGAGAATAACTGGGAGATTCCGCAGCTATCCCGCCTTTCCTGTTCCGGCTATGCCGTGGCCTTAGTCACCCACCGCAACATTGACGACGGCCATCCTGCCCCCGCCTATCTGATGGATGTGAAGACTGCGGTCCGGTTCATGCGGGCGCATGCGGAAGAATATCATGTTGATCCGGATCGTGTCTATGCTTTCGGCACCTCTTCCGGCGCAAACGCGGCTCTCCTTCTGGGGCTCACCGGGGATATGGAGGAATTTCGCACGGAAGAATATTCTGGTTTTTCTGACAGCGTCTGCGGGGTTATCGACTGCTTCGGGCCCACGGATCTGCAGGCCTTTCTGGATTGGCCCGGCGAAGAAGGCTCACTGGACAAGCAGGAAACCTTCCGTGCCTTCTGCGGCGGACAGTTGGATCCGGCGCTGCTTCAGAAATGCAGCCCCGTGCACTATGTTACACAGGGCCGGGACTATGTTCCCTTCCTGATCGCCCATGGGGATGCGGATCCGCTCGTTCCCTTCTCTCAGAGCGAACACCTGGTTTCACTCCTGGAACAGGCCGGAGCAGAGGTCGGTTTCATCTGCGTGGAGAACGGCGTACATGAAGGAAACTTCTGGAGCCAGCCGCTGTATGATATTTTCCTCGCGTTTCTGGACAGGCTGAGCGGGATCCGGCGCGGTTGAAGCCAAGAGAATGCACATCGAAAGGTAAATATGGACATGATCAAACCGAAAAGGCTGCGGCCCGGCGACCGCATCGCCGTCGTAAGCCTCTCCTGGGGCGCTCTGGGAGAGCCGAATTTTATCCACAGATATGAAATCGCGAAGAAACGGCTTTGGGAGGAATTTGGCCTGGAAACCGTATGTATGCCCCATGCACTGTGCGGCAGCGCTTTTCTCTCTCGCCATCCCAGGCTGCGGGCAAAGGATCTGATGGATGCCTTTCTGGATCCGAATATATCTGCGGTATTCTGCGCCATCGGCGGGGAAGATACGATCCGGCTGCTTCCATATATTGACTTTGATGTGCTGCGGGAAAATCCCAAAATCTTCATGGGCTATTCTGACAGCACCATCAATCATTTCATGATGTACCATGCAGGACTTGTGTCCTTCTACGGCCCTTCCATTCTTGCCGAATTCGGGGAATATGTGGAACTGTTCTCCTACACGAAGGACGCCGTACGCCGCGCCCTCTTTGAGGATACAGCGGGCTGGTCGATTCCTTCCAGCCCGGAATGGTCGGATGATTTCGTCTTATGGGATGAAAAGAACATTCATATAAAGAAAACGCTGAAACCGGATCTGCACGGCTATGAAGTGCTGCAGGGTTCCGGCTGCGCGGAAGGCCATCTGTTCGGAGGCTGCATCGATGTCTTTTCCATGACGGCGAACACCTGTCTGTGGCCGTCTTGCAAGCAGCTGGAAGGCGCCATTCTCTTTCTGGAGACCAGTGAAGAAAAGCCTTCTCCCTCCATCGTCCGCTATACGCTGCGCAATCTGGCCGCACAGGGCATCCTGTCTTCCCTTCATGGGATCCTGTTTGGAAAGCCCCAGGGCGAAGTCTATTATGAAGAATACAAAGAGGCCCTCCTTCAGGTTGTCTCTGAAGAAGAAGGGCTGCATGACCTTCCGATCCTCTATAATATCAATATCGGCCATGCAGCGCCAATCGGGGTTCTGCCCTATGGAGTGCGGGCCCGGATCGACTGTGAAGAGAAGGCGCTCATCTTGCTGGAAAGCGCGACTGTGGAACCCTGATTCGTTAAAGAATCCTGTACAGATATGGTTCTTATACAGATACGGCCCCTATGCGGATATGGCTTTTTCTCCCCACGCAGGCCCGCCGGGTCATCCTGCCGCCCCATCTTTTCCATCCCTTTATAAGTGCGAAAAAACCGCCCCTGACATCGGAATTCTGTCAATTCCAATCTCAGGGACGGCTTGAAAATCTGCTTCAATACGCGGCGCTGCCTTCTATGCAGCGCTTCCATTCAGGATTCTATTCTGCTTTTCCCCATGCCATCAGTGATTCAGACGGTTCTGCGCAGCCGTATGGCCATATACTGCTTCCCGGGAAGTTCCACCTGGAATCTGCCCTTAAACCTTCCCTTTTTCTCAATCGTGCATTCCCAGGTGTCAATCACTTCTACTTCAAATTCCGTCTCATCATCCAAATAAAATTCCCTGAATGACGGACGCATAAAACTATAGTAGAACAAATAATAACTCTTCACGCCAGGCCCGGCCTCCTGCTGCGGAACGCAGCAAATCTCATCCCAGCTTCTCTGGCAGGGCGCCAGCCCATAGCCAGGCGTTTCCTTCAGAATGTCCAGAAGGAAGCCGAACCGCTTCCAGCTTTCTCCGTGCAGTTTCCCTCCATGGGACCACCACAGCACGTCATCCGGCGAGAAATACGTCTCCCCATGTCCCGGATAGCCGCCCCTGCAGGCGCCTTCCCAGAAACGGCGGAGCATCTCCTCTCCGGTAATATTTCCCCAGCCATGCTGGATATTGCCCTCATAAGCGATCTCGTCCAGCACCACCGGTTTGCGGTAGCGCTCTCTCCATTCCGCCACCAGTTCCGCGGATTTATACAGATCCGTTCTCTGGATGCTGCAGTGTGTCACCCAGGGACGGCTGTAGTCATAGAAAGTTATACAGTTATGGATAGAACGCAGATGAACATATGGATCCTTCTCGCACAGAATAGACGCATAGCGCTCCCAATCATCCAGGCCCTTGGCCGACATCAGGTCATATTCATTCGCCAAAGACCACCACACATTATGGAATGCACTGAAACGGGCGACCGCATACTTCCAGTACAAGTCATCCTGTTCCTTGCTCATGCACGAAAATCCCCATCTGTCATAAGGATGCATCATGATGATATCCGCCTCGATCCCGAGTTTTCCGAGGGCTTCGATGCATCTTTCAATATGCCTGAAATGTTCCGGATTGAACCGTTCCAGATCCCAATGATTTCCCTCCGTCTTTCCCGTATACTGCCCAAAATTCTCCTTCGTGAGCACGCTGCTGTCCATGGGCGTGCCTTCATACGGATAGGAACTGGGCTCTCCCAGGTTATAATCATAGTGCTTTGGGAACACACAGAAGCGGATCTTATTAAAACGCGCCTCTTTCAGGCTCTGCAAGGTCTCCTCAATCCGGTTATCATCCTGCAGTTCCCACACATAGCAGGTGGTTCCGATGGAATAATAGGGCGTCCCGTCCTCATAGGAGAAATGCCAGGTACCAACCACCCGCACCGGACCATGATTGCCCGCTTCGGGCTCCTTTACCACAAAACTTCCCTCCGCAGCTTCCTCTAGGAAATCCGCCTCCACCCGGAAACGGTATTCCCCCTCAAAGGAGGGCATGAACCGTACCTTATAGGTGCCATCTCCGTCATAGAATCCATCCGCCGTTACCGTTTCATTCCGGCCGGTAAAGGTGCCTCTCACCCAATGAGCCACAAAAGGATTCCCCTCCTTTGGCCCATTGAGCGTAATTTCCTGTATTCCCCATTTGCTGACCAATCCTGCATAGCTGATCTTGCTCATTATCCCTCTCCTTCCTTGCTCATCTCATAGCATTGGCGCATCCCTATCCAGCGCCGCATATTGTTATTCTACCATCCAGTCTATGCATGGTCAATCTATTCTGCAGGCATGATGCAGCCCCTCCCCGAACGGTGTCCACCGCCATCCGACATGTTACTTTATACCCACTGAATCCGTTCTTTTCCTGCGCCTACTTCAAAATGATATTTTGCGATTCCGAGGTCAATTTTGCTGTAAAATCCTGCCCCGGCCTTTGCCCGTACCCGGCCCTGTTCCAGGCTGAATGTAAACTTCTGCTGATTCATCGCCGTAGGAGCCAGCAGCGCGGCATCTACGCCTCTTAAGAACCATTCCGGCGCTTCTTTCTGCACTTTCATCACCTTTTCTCTGGGCTTTATGGCATGGGATACACCCTGCACCTCTCCGTATCCGATGGCAATGACAAGGCAAAGCTTCTCTCCTTCATCCACACGAAACGCGCTCTTTACCTTCGTATAAGTCATGGCCACCCA
>USKC01000277.1 GCA_900555195.1 uncultured Lachnospiraceae bacterium | reverse complement strand
CAGTGTTAGGAGAGAATGGGAGACTTCCGGAACATTTGGCGCTCCCTTTTGAACCTTATCCGGCACAGCCGGTGGTATCTTCAGACAGCTTCTGTCATGATGAAAACCGGCTGATGAAGGTGTGGCAGTGGAATCATAATCCGGACGATGCCTGCTGGTCTTTCACCTCCCATCCTGGCTGGCTGAGCCTTGAGGCAAAGGACGCGTCAGGGCTGCTTACGGCCAGGAATACGCTGACACAGCGGACGATGGAACCTGGCTGCCGGTGTGAAGTGATACTTTCTGTATCTGAAATGCGGGAAGGAGATTATGCAGGACTCTGCGCTCTGCAGGGGAGGTATGGGCAGATCGGGGTGAAGATCTGCGATGGAAAGCGATATGTGCTAGCTGTTCAGAAGACAAGAGACGGCGGCCTTGTGAAGACGGCTGAGCCATTGGAAGAAGATACGATTCAGCTGCGCATTGACTTTGATTATCGGAATCAGATCGATCTGGCTACCTTTTACTTCCGAACCAAAGAGACAGAATGGAAGCAGGTAGGAGAGGCACTGGAGATGGTGTTTACTTTGGATCTTTTTGTAGGATATCGGATCGGGATCTTTCATTATCATGAGAAAATGGGAGAGGAAAAGGTTGTGCCGGAGTGTACAGACAGAAAACAGGAGCCAGGGCAGAAAGGAAGGGCGGCGTTCCGTAATTTTACAATCAGACCTTTATAAAAATGAAGAAGGATGGGTAGGAAAAGCATATGGCAAAACTTTTACTGAATGCGGGAAGAAAATATGGCAAAATCAATCGAAATATTTATGGTCATTTCGCGGAACATTTGGGACTTGGCATTTACCAGGGCTTATATGTGGGAGAGGGGAGCCATATCCCTAATATCGACGGTATCCGTGAGGATGTAGTAGAGGCTCTGCGCGCGATCCGCGTGCCCGTGATCCGCTGGCCTGGTGGAAGTTTTTCTGAGAAATATCACTGGATGGATGCTGTGGGGCCCAAAAAGGACAGGAAGCCGATCGTGAACAGCAGTTGGGGCAATGTGGTGGAGGACAACTCTTTTGGGACGCATGAGTTCTTCCGTCTATGTGAATTGGTGGGATGCGATCCTTATCTGGCTGCGAACATTACCACTGGAACGGTGCGGGAATTGGCGGACTGGGTGGATTATATTACGGATGAGGGGAATTCCCAGATGGCATGCCTGCGTCGCCAAAATGGCAGACAGGAGCCGTGGAAGCTGCCTTATTTAGGGATCGGAAATGAAAACTGGACCATGCGGCCGGAATTCTATTCGGATCGCTATAAACTGTTCGCCTCCGGCATCATAAACCGGCCGGAGAATCCTATGCAGTATATTGCCTGCGGTCCGGACGGGGCAGATTATACCTGGACGGATACGCTAATGCGCCTGACAGACAGCCAAGTAATGAATGGATTGTCCCTGCACTATTATACAATGCCGGGATATTATAAGACGGATGAATTCCCAGAAGAAGGCAAGAAGGAGTCGCGTGACTTCGATCTGGACGGTTATTATCGTACGATTCGCCGGGCGGCCTATATGGAGAGGCTGATCGAACGTCATTGCGCAATCATGGATCGTTATGATCCGGAAGGCAGGGTGGGCTTTATTGTAGATGAGTGGGGAACTTGGCATCTGCCTGAAAAGGATACGAATCCTGCCTTTTTATATCAGCAGAACACTATGCGGGATGCGGTTGTGGCTGGCCTCACTTTGAATATTTTCAATAACCACAGTGAGCGGGTGAGAATGGCGAATATCGCTCAGATGGTGAACGTGCTGCAGGCGGTGGTGCTGACACGGGAAGAAGAGATGATCCTCACGCCCACCTATCATGTTTTCGATCTGTATAAGGAGCATCAGGGGGCAGAACGTGTCGAGAGCTATATTCAGCAGGATCTGACCGGCCCTGAGGAGGCTCGTGTGAATGCATTGAGTGTCAGCGCCTCTGAAGACGAAAACGGTAGGCTGCATGCGACCGTGGTGAATTTGGATGCGGAAAATTCCAGGAATCTTACCTGCCTTCTGGAAGGCGGAGAGTATCGCAGGGCGAATGTGAGCCTCATTAGTGGAGATATGTATGCGCATAATGATTTTGGAGGAAAAAGGGAGGTTACGATCCGCAGCTTGCCTGAGTTGGAAGTAAAGGAGAACACTTTTACAGTCAACCTGCCGGCGTGTAGCGTGATGCGGATAACGATAGAAGCATAGAACAGATGAGATACGGCGCAGTAGCCCGGGAACGACAAAGGAATAACTTGTCGTTCCCGGGCTACTGTTTTCTTAAAGGGGAGAGTCAGGTGGTTCCACGGATATGTTTTGTGTAAGAAGCATAAAAACAGATAAAAAATATCAGCAATAATGATGAAAATGTATATTAATGGGAATTTGCATTGACAGCTAAAACGAAATAGCAATATAATAGCAACATGTAATGGGGTTCATAATTTGATTCCGGACAGGAACGGAGTCAGATAAAAGAAGGAGGTAAAAGGTATGAAACGAAAAAAATGGATGAGCCTGGGACTGGCGGCCTGTATGACGGCATCGCTGATATTTGCCGGATGCGGGGGAAGCACACAGACAACTCAGGCGACGAGTGCTGAAGCAAGTGAAGTTGCATCCGCCGCAACACAAGAGCCCGAAGAGACGGAAACTGCAGGTGCGGAAACCGCAGCGGCGGGAGAGAGCGGAGACGCTGTCATTGTGGAAGTTTATGACGTAGCCGCGAATTATCAGGGCATGCAGACAGGCTGGTTTGCAAAATTAGTCAGGGAAAAATTTGGCTTGGAACTGAATATCTTTGCACCGAATACGTCCGGCGACGCCAACGGGCTTTATCAGACGAGAAGCAGTTCCGGACATTTGGGGGACATTATTCTGCTGGACAACGCGGACTTTGTGGATTGTATTGATGCGGGGCTGATTCAGGATATCTCCGATGAGATTTGGGAATATCCGAATCTTTCCGAATATCAGGAACAGATCGAAGCGCTGAACACACAGCTGAACGATGAGGGAAAGATCTATGGAATTCCCACCGAAATGACGAATACCACTCCGGATCAGTATTCAGAAAGCGATCCTGCGTCAGCGCCTTGCCTGCCCTGGGATTATTATCGGGAGCTGGGATGTCCGGAACTGAAAGATCTGGATGATCTCCTGGATGTCTTGGAACAGATGCAGGAAGCGCATCCCACCAATGACGCAGGCGATTCGGCTTATGCGATCTCCCTGTGGTCGGACTGGGATGGATTCGGCATGGAGAATGTGCTTCAGACGCTGAAATGGTATGGGCAGGAAGCCAAAGAATCTCTCCTGATCGGAACGGACAATTCGGTGATGCCGCTGATTGATGAGAACGGTGGATATTATAAAATGCTGAAGTTCTTCTTCGAAGCAAATCAGCGCGGCCTGGTGGATCCGGACTCCAGCGTACAGGACTGGACCACGTTGGATGAAGGGAAGATCAGGACGTACAGGACGTATCTGTTGTGGTATAACTGGGCGATGAAGCTTTCCAGCATCAATCTGACGGAAGAAGACAACGCATCCGGAAAGGGATTCATTAATGTTCCGGTGGAAGATCTGAAACTGTTCCAGGTATCGGATTCCTATTATGGGACAGGACGCGTATGGGGAATCGGTTCCAAGGTGGACGCAGAGACCAAAGAGCGCATTATGGAGTTCTTTGATTGGATGGCAAGCCCTGAAGGCGCAACGTATATGTGGGTCGGCGTGGAAGGCTTGACTTATGATGTGGGAGAAAATGGACGTTTTGTGACAACAGAAGATTCAACCGCATATGTGGGAGAGAATAAGGAAGTGCCTGAAGAATGGGGAGGCGGAGGCTATGCAGACGGAAACTGCAAGCTGAACCAGTATATTGTTTCTTCCATGGCGCTTAATCCCAACAATGGAGAGCCTTACAGCCGCACATACTGGAGTTCTGAACTGGAAAAGCCGCAGGCTGCCAGATATGCAGAATGGACGGAAAAGTATGGTTCTGCTACCCAGACAGAATATTTCCTGGACAAGGGTATGATGGAAATCGTTCCGAATGTGAATGTGATTCTGGAGAGCGATACAACAGATATCGCCTTGATCCGCAGCCAGTGTGGGCAGGAAATCACAGATGCTTCCTGGAAGATGGTATTCGCACAGGACGAGGCAGAATTTGACCGCCTGTGGGAAGAGATGAAAGGAAAACTGGAAGGCCTTGGATGGGATACGCTGGTAGAATTCGATATGGAAAAATATCAGAAAATGATTGATGCCAGGGTTGCAGCGATGGAATAAGAGACAGGTGAGGATTGACAGGACATTCTGATGGACTTACACTAAAAAACAGAATAGATGATGTTAAAAGCAGAAGTGGGTAGGTGATGGAATGGCCAGAAAGCAGTCCTCGGGAACGGATATTAAGGAAATGGCACGGCAGCTTGGGTTGGCGCCAGGCACGGTGTCAGTTGTGCTCAATGGGCGGGGTGACAGCGTGCGGATCTCGAAGGAAACGCAGAAGCGAATCCTGGATCTTGCTAAAGAAATGAATTATCAGCCCAATATCTATGCCAGAAGGCTGAGAAAGGCGG
>USKC01000276.1 GCA_900555195.1 uncultured Lachnospiraceae bacterium | reverse complement strand
ATATTGCTGGATATTATGCTGCCAAAGTTAACAGGCCTGGAGGTCTGTCAGCAGATCAGGGAGTTTTCCAACGTTCCCATTGTTATGCTTACGGCCAAGGACAATGACATGGATAAGATCATGGGGCTGGAATATGGGGCGGACGATTATATTACGAAGCCTTTCAATATTCTGGAGGTTAAGGCCAGGATCAAGGCCATCATGCGCAGAACCGCTGTCAGAGACAGCAAAGCCGATTCACCCAGGACGGTGGTCAATGGGGATCTCAAGCTGGATTGTGACAGCAGAAGAGTATATATTGCCGGGCGGGAAGTGAACCTGACCGCGAAAGAATTTGATTTGCTGGAGCTTCTGGCATTGAACCCGAATAAGGTGTATGGCAGGGAAAACCTGCTGAAGCTGGTGTGGGGAAGTGATTATCCGGGGGACGTCCGTACGGTGGATGTGCATATCAGACGGCTGCGGGAGAAGATTGAGAGCAATCCCAGCGAACCGAAATACGTTCATACCAAATGGGGTGTCGGCTACTTTTTCAGAACCTGACCGGATGAGCTGGCAGGCGCCGTATTTGAGGGGCGCCTGCGCCTTATGTTTTGTTCTGAGGAAAATGGAGTCAGGTTGAAGGGAAGAATGTGATGCTTAGCAGGCTGAAGGCTCTGTTTATGAAAATACCCGTGCTTCGCAGCGTCAGGATCTATATCTTTCTGCTGCTGCTGGTGATGGGAATTGTGCCGAGTTTTGTGATGAGGCTCGGCATTCTGCGCAGCTATGAGGAACGGGCGGTATCGCTGCGGATATCCGATACACAGACGCAGTTTATGATTATAGCCAATCATCTTCTGAATAATAATTATCTGCAGGATACATCCAATGAAGCGATTAATGCGGAACTAGAGCAGATGTCCAATCTGTATGATGGGCGGGTGCTCATCATCAATGAGAATTTTCGGGTGGTAAAGGATACCTATGGAATCAGCGAGGGAAGGACGATCATATCCGAGGAAGTGATCCTCTGTTTCCAGGGTGAGAATACGGCTAATTATGATAGAAAAGGCAGTTATATAGAGATGACCGTTCCCATTGTGGAATCCGTCTCCGGCACGGCCGCCAATAATGCCGCCTCTTCTGCCAAAAGCGAGGGGGCGAAGATCAAGGGCGTGCTTCTGGCGACCGTATCAACGGACAGCATACGGGCTACACTGGAACTTTTGAGGCGGAATGCGCTGATCATAGAGATCGTGATGGTGATCTGCATTTTTGGCATTTCCGTTGCTTTGTCGTCCATTTTGATCCGCCCTTTCAACAGGGTGACGCAGGCCATCAATGAGGTAAAGGACGGCTTTACGGATGAGCCGATCTGTGTACAGGACTATCTTGAGACGGAGCAGATTGTGGATGCGTTTAACCAGCTCCTGAACAGGATGAAGGTGATTGATGATTCCAGACAGGAATTCGTGGCCAACGTTTCCCATGAACTGAAGACGCCGCTTACCTCCATGAAGGTGCTGGCGGATTCCCTGATGCAGATGGAGGATGCGCCCATTGAGCTGTATCAGGAATTCATGCAGGACATTGGAGCGGAGATCGAAAGAGAGAACAAAATTGTCAACGACCTTCTGGCTCTGGTGAAAATGGACAAGACGGCCGCTCAGCTGAACATTGAGACGGTGGATGTCAATGAACTGCTGGAACTGGTATTGAAGAGGCTGCGCCCCATCGCGCGCCAGAGGGATGTGGAAGTGGTGTTTGAAAGCATACGTCCGGTGAGCGCTGAGATTGATGAGGTGAAGATGACGCAGGTATTCACCAATCTGGTGGAGAATGCCATCAAGTACAACAAGGAGCATGGCTGGGTTAAGGTGCTTCTGGATGCGGACCATCAGTTCTTTACGGTGGAGATATCCGATTCGGGAATCGGAATTCCGGAATCGGATTATGACCATATATTTGAGCGGTTTTACCGGGTGGATAAGTCGCATTCCCGGGAGATCGGAGGAACGGGCCTGGGGCTGGCGATTACAAGAAATGCGGTCTTGCTGCACCGGGGCTCGGTAAAGGTCAGCAGTGTGGAGGGAGAAGGAACCTGTTTCACGGTGAAAATACCGCTTACCTATGTGAAACAGTGACAGAATATGGGAAGGACATGAAAGATGGGAAAAAAATGGACAAAGGCCTGTATTCTGCTTCTTTTGCTCCTGAGCGCTCTTTCGTTTGGAGGCTGCCGGAATGAGGAGGAAGCGGAGAGCGGGAATGCTGTAGAGGTGTATTATCTGAATCGGGAAGAGACGAAAATCGTTCCGGAAGTGAAGTATCTTGAGGAAGGATTGACGCAGGAAGAGCAGATTCAAACCCTGAGCGGGCTTCTGAAGGAAGCGCCTGAGGATGTATCCCTGAAGGCCATTGTGGGAAATTCCTTTGAGATTAACAGCTACAAGGTGGAAGAAGGACAGCTGGATCTGGATGTGGATGAGGCTTATCGGAGGCTGCCCGATACGACGGAGGTGCTTGCCCGGGCGGCCCTGGTGAAGACATTCACTCAGATTGATGGGATTAACCATGTGCTGATGTCGGTAGGTGGTGAGAGCCTGACGGATGGAGCGGGAACGGTGATCGGGCCCATGACGGCGGATACCTTTATAGACAACGCGGGAGAGGCGATCAATCGCAGCGAAGTGGCCACGCTTAAGCTGTTTTTTGCCAACGAGGCAGGGGACAGGCTGGTGGAAACCAGCAGAACCGTGGAATATAACAGCAATACTTCCATGGAAAGGCTGATCGTGGAATACATTATCAAGGGGCCGGACACGGATCAGGCGTATCCGGTGATCAATCCGGAGACGAAAATACTGGGAGTAACGGTCAAGGACGGGACCTGCTATGTGAACCTGAGCGAAGATTTTCTCACACAGGTTTATAACGTTACGGCTGATGTGGTGATTTATTCCATCATCAATTCCCTGGTGGAACTTTCCAGCGTGAATAAAGTTCAGATTTCGGTAAATGGAAAGACGGATCTGATATTCAGAGAAACATTTAATCTGGCCAACATGTATGAAAGAAATCTGGATCTTGTGGGCGCCCCGGAAGAAACGGAAACAGGAACGCAGGAAAATGAAGAGACTGCGGCGGAAGGGGAGACATAAGAGACAGCAGAAGGGGGAAATGAATCATTGAGAAGACCTTTGGCCGTGGCCGCCCTGATCTTTTGCGCGGCGGCCTGGCTGATTACGTTTATGCTGCCGCCGCCTGACCCGGTTGTGCGGGCTGCCGACGGGCAGGAGCTGGTCTGTACAGGAGCGGTATCAGATATTCTTTCTTATACGGATACCCGAACGGGACAGCGCGTCCGCCTGCTGTATCTGCAGGAGGCGGCATGGGACGGGCAGGCGCCGGAAGAAGCCCGTTTGAACCATTCAACAGAACTTGCGGAAGACAAAACGACAGACAATTCAGAACACACTTCCATTTTCTATTCAGAATACAATTCCAATCATACGTTTCTTAATACGTTTCAGAAATATACGATACAATCTGCGCCGGAAGGAACCTGTTCCATCATTTGCCGTCTGGACGAGGAGAGCGGCCTGCCCCGGCTCGGGAGCCGCGTGCGGTGCGAAGGGAAGGTGCGGCTTTTTCGTGAGGCCACCAATCCCGGAGAGTTCCACGCGCGGAATTATTATTATGGGCAGGGCTATGCTTTTGAACTGACAGATGCGCGCGTAACGGGCATGAGCAGGGAATATTCCCTTTACAGACAGATGCTATATGAATTGAAAAGCCATATGGGAGGCGCAATGGAAAGGCTTCTTTCTGCCAGAGAGGCTTCTGTTGTAAAGGCAATGCTGCTGGGGGAGAAGAAAGGGATGGACGAAGAGATTAAACAGCTGTACCAAAGCGCCGGCATCTCTCATGTGGTGGCGATTTCCGGCCTTCACATCTCCATCCTGTGTATGGGGGCATACCGCCTGTTTTCCCGATTCCTTTGGAAATGGGTTGCCAGCCTGTTTTCCTGCATTTTCCTGCTGTCCTTCCTGTGCATGACAGGTTTCTCGGCATCGAGCATGCGCGCGGGAATCATGTTTGTCCTGCTTCTCGCTGCGCGCCTGCTGGGAAGGACATATGATACCCCTACAGCCTTGGCTGTGGCAGCAGCGCTTCTCGTGATAGAAAATCCGGCAAGGCTGAGAGAGACAGGCTTCCTTTTATCTTTTATGGCGGCCTTCGGGGCCAGTGTGGTGGTTCCGGCCATCGGGCGGATGGACGGATGGAAAGAATGGAAATCCCGCCTGAGGGTTGGGGAAGGGAGGAGGGCGCAGGAGAGAAAAAAACATTCGCTCATAGACTGGATACAGGAAGGGCTGCGCTCCAGCTTTTGCATCAGCATGGTCACGCTGCCCGTTGTACTCGCTTCTTTCTATGAATGGAATGTCCTTTCCGTACCTGTGAATCTGGTAGTGATCCCGCTCATGAGCGTTCTTTTGGGAGGCTGTATTGTGCTGGCAGCAGGGGGCGGCATCCTTCTTCCGCTGGGCGTAAGTGAGACGCTGTTTATGCCGGTGGTTCTGCCTGTTAAGGGGATCCTGTCTCTGTATGAAGGGCTGTGCAGGCTTGCCGGCTGG
>USKC01000275.1 GCA_900555195.1 uncultured Lachnospiraceae bacterium | reverse complement strand
GAAAGGAAAAGCACAATCCAGACGGAACCGGCGGTTGTGTCAAGAAATGTTTGTGGAATAGCAAGAACTTTGATATAATAGGAGCAGGAACCCCGGAACAGGGAGAAAGGCAGGAGGATAAATGCACATAAGCTATAAACCCCTCTGGCACACGCTGGTTGAGCGCAATATGAGGAAAGAGGACTTGCGGATTGCCGCCGGTCTTACCACAAATATGATTGCCAACATGGGAAAAGGCAAGAACATCAGCATGGAAACGCTGGTTCGTATCTGCGAAACTCTGAATTGTGGTATTTTGGATGTGATTGAACTGGAGCAAGATGAAATTGCTACAAAGGCAACAGAGTGACAAATTGCAGGCTTCTGTTGAGTCTGGATACACGCAAAGATTTGAATTCTACGGAGTAATGATATGTTGACAACAGTAATATTGACCTTGCTTATGATATTTGCAATAACATTTGTGATTGTGATTGGAGTAGGAACTTTGCCTGCAAAAGTTGTGATGAAAACTATGCCAAAGGAATTACAAGAAGAAACAAAGAATCATCCCAATCCGCCATTGTGGAAAATGATAATCGGATTTACAGCTTATGCAATTGGTATAGCATTGGCGCTCTTTGTCGCAATCTATGCAGGTTATGATGCAATCAAGCAGAATATGGGTTTTATGGAAATATTTATAAGATATATGATTATTCTGTGTGGATTTAAAATTTTTGACATTGTGGTTCTTGATTGGTGGTTGATTACAAAAACGCAATTCTTCCAGCATTATTTTCCAGAAACAAAGGGAAGTAAGGGGTATGAGAGCTTTGGGTTTAATAAAAAAGAACAATTGACTCAAATAATAGCTTTTCCAATCGTGTGTGCAGTGATAGCGTGGATTTGCACGATTCTAAAGTAGACGCAAACTTTCAGTTTATAGGAGGATAATCTTTTTACCGCCTGCGACCAAACCGCCGTTTTGTACCATGCGGAACTTGCTGCCGCCCTTGCCCTTTTGCCGGAGCAGGCACAGGAAGAAATTTTCCGTTACTATTTCCTGCGCCAGCCGCAGCGCGTGATCGGCGTACATATCGACCGGACACGCAGCACAGCGGGGCGGCATATCCAGCTTGCCTTGCAGCGGCTACGGCGGCTCATGGAGGGAAAAGACTATGAGTAAACTTCTCGCCTATGAAACAATCGTCAAAGCCCATGAGGGCGACCCGAACGCAGTAAACGCCGTAATTTTTGATAGGAGATGTTATTATGAGAAAGTGTGTGCGTTGTGAATGTGATATGGTTGCAAATTATGATGTGAAAGTTGAGGGTGGAGCATACGGATTAAAGATAACTAAGCCGGGATTGTTTAAGAGTAGCCTTGGTAAGATTCGAGTCGCTGTATGTCCTAAATGTGGGTACCTTGAATTTTATCTTGAAGATACCTCAAAGATAGGAGAATAACATATATGAAAAAAAGGAAAGTATGCATAGTAATTTTAATTTCTCAGTTAAAATTTCTATACCCCTTGAAAACACTGGCGTTTACAGCGTTTTCGCCACTTCGTTTTGGCCCTTTTCCCTCATTTTTTCCCTTGCGAGAAGAAATGAGGGAAACTTTTTTCAGGCTGTCCCTACAACCTTATCCAGCAGCCTTGCGGAAGTTCGCTTGGCCTCTCTGGTGGCGTGGGCGTAAATGTTCATCGTGGTACTTACATCAGAATGTCCCAGCAGCTCCTGCACATCCTTGGGTGCTGCCCCGTGGGAGAGAAGGTTGGTCGTATATGTATGCCTCAACAGATGGAAGTGAAAATCATCCATATCCCCGATCTTCTTTCGGGAGTATCGGCACACACTGCTGACCGTTGCCGGGGCTTCATAAGCTCCATCGGGCCGCAGGCAGACGAAGGAAACCTGGGTGTAACCTTCTGGTGGTGTCTCTGTCCGGGGCAAGGAATAGACCTCATAGTAGGTGCGGTTCTTTTCCTTGACGATGCGGTAGTAGTTTTGTGAGTACAGCGGTCCATATTTGATGCTGTTCAGCATTTGCTCCTTTTTGGCTTCCCGCAGGATGGCCGCCAGGGTGTCGCAGAAATCCACAGTACGGATTTTCTTACGCTTTGTGGGGCCGATCTGTGTTTTCTTCCTTACGGAGTCATACCGCATACTCCGGCGAATGGTGAGGCATTGTTCCTTCAGGTCGATGTCCTGCCAGGTCAGCCCGCACACCTCACCGATACGAAGCCCGGCGAAATAGGCGATCTGAATAGGCAGTAACGCGGGATTGTGTTTTTTCTTCAGAAGCTCGTTCAGTGCCAAATACTGCTCATGGGAGATTGTCGGCGTTTCAGCAGGAAGGTCGCCTGTACCATCCTCAGTGAACAGCTCATATTCATCACCTTTAATCCGTTTCACCACATACTGCATCGGATTGAAAGTAATCAGCCGCTTGGGAAAAACCGCAAATCTGAAAGAGTTTTGAAGCACCGCTGAATACTGGCCCAGCGATCCTTTACTCAATGCCTCAACAGTTTTCCCATCAGGGTCTGTCCCTCCGAAGCTCAACAAATCCATATAGCTTTGTAGATGGTCGGAAGTTACCGTCTTGAGCTTGCGTTTTCCAATGGGATGCTTCTTGATGCGGGAAACAGTGTTGATGTAGGCTGTCACCGTTCCATCACTCAATGAGCCGGGTTTCAGTTCTTCCTCCACCCACATATCCAGCATATCTCCCAAAGTGATGTTCTTGGCCTGCGCCAGAAACATCTTGGTTTCATAGTCCTCCATCGCCTTGCGGAGCAGTGACTCGGTTTCACTCTTGCTTTCCGTTCCCGGAAATTCCTTCTGAACGCGGTTGCCGCTGGCATCCTCTACATAAAAGCGATAGTACCACTTCTTTCCTTTCTTTCTTACAGATCCTTTTGCCATAGCAAACTCCTTTCTATGCTGGCAAACGGAACCGTAGTGATGTGTCACCCTGATTATAGCAAAGGGTGGCCAATCTATCAAACATACCGCTTGCTAAATATCAAAAGTTTCTATGTTCAATCCACTGCAAGGACCTGATTGCGGTCCAGAAGGTCGCGGCCCTCGTTGATCTGCATAAAACAGCAAATCACATCCACACGGACTATGGACTTACGCCCAATCCGCAGGACCGGGATTTTTCCCCAATCCACAAGGCGGCGGAGGGTGTTGCGTCCAATGCCGGTATAGTCGGCAGCTTCTTCAATCGTCATGCCGATCTTACCAAAGCCCGCAGGCTGAACAGCGGAGTATCTTTCTGTATGAGTACGCCCGGAAGTTCCGGACGGGATATTCGCATAACAAACAGGCGAATTTGAAGTCATAATTGTTCGCCTCCTTCGAGAACAAAAAAAGCAGCCGCGCCGATCTGGTTGGAGCCGTTGTAACATACGGCGCACTTCGGCGCGGCCGCCTTGACTTTTCAGTAACTTCAAGCCCGCTGTATTTGCCACGCATCCCCAGCGGTGGGGATAGCCGCCCCTGGCAGGGCTGTCATAACTCCGCAGCATCGTTCAAAGCGTGTGCCGCAGGGTTCCCCCTCAAGTCTGTGGGAGGTCGTGAGAAAGTATCTTTAACCCCCGCGCTGTCATCGCGCCCGGAGTGCCTGTCCGAGTCTAAGGTATGCGTTGATCGCTCGGATAGCTTGTCCCATCACCTCCTTGAAGCTATCGTCCTGGCGGCGCACCTTATGTCGCTCATCACGCGGGTTTCGTACCTGCAATACCGTATATTCAGTTGTCATGGTTCTGTGAAGGGTGAGGAAAATGTGTCCTTCACCTATCACATTTTTTAAGGCCATTTGTTAGGTATTTTTAAGAGCTTTCGCAAACTTTTTTGAGATTTTTTTCATCGCCCCGTCAAGGGAGAGAGAAATACTGGCTTTCGTTACTCCTTCGAGCTTTGCAATCTCCGTAACGGACTTTTCTTCGGCGCAGTACATCCAAATACACCGGTACTGCTTGGCGTTCAAAATGCTCCTGAGTGCAGCCAGTCGCCGCTCCGTCATAGCTTTCTTTACGGCCTGCAAATCAGCCTCAATGATCTTCGAGAAAAATTCATCCTCTGCGGACTGGACTGTGCCGATCACATCCAGGCACTCATTCAGATCCACACGGTTATCGTTGAAGCTACGACCGCTTTTTTCTCTCTCGTAGTAATCCTCATCAGACCAGGCTTTCCATTTCAGAAATTCTTCCTCGCTGGAAAAGTCGGCGCGGGTGAGCCGGATGTGTCCGCTGACGCTTATGTAGATGATGCTGTCCTGATCGTGTTTGTTCAGGGCATATTCACTTTTCTTATCAAACATACTTGTCCTCCATTTCAATTCAGGGGGTGGTGGGTGAACAGTGAATTGAAATGGAGATGGCGGGGACCGGCAACCTACGGAGAACCGCAGGATATGACAAAAAACGCCTGACTGGATATAATCCAGCCAGACGCTATCTGGTGTGTTCTGTTGTTTCCCTACATGGTATAGTTCATCTTCTTGTGCATAGGTCCCCGTTGCCGGGGACAGGCTTTTTTTGGCAGGTAAATTCCTGCCGGATTATGTCGAAACCCTCTGTGCTTCACGGCGGCTCCCTCCTAAAGCCGCCGTAACATTCAGCAC
>USKC01000274.1 GCA_900555195.1 uncultured Lachnospiraceae bacterium | reverse complement strand
ACCTTGATGCTGTTCTCATCTTTCCAATCCGGCTGAGAGATGATGCAGACGCTGTATCCGTGCGCTTCCAGCAGACGGCTGATGATCGCATGCCCAAAGGACGGGTGATCCACATAAGCGTCCCCGATCACATATACAAAATCAGGGCGGCTGATCCCTCTCTCTTCCATTTCCTGTCTAGTTATTGGCAAAAATTCAGCTGCCATGCCCATCTCTCCCTTTCCATCCGGCTCTGTTTACTGCTGCCCCTTCGGGCCAAACAGTGTCATTGCCTGATAATAATCCGTAATATAATAGTCCGCCAGTTCCTTTTTTCTCTGCTCCGATGCCACATCGCCGCCATCCCATACCGCGCACACCTGCATCCCCGCAGCCTTTCCTGCGCGGATTCCGGGAACAATATCCTCAAACACCAGGCAGTTTCCCTGCGCCACGCCAAGCCTTTTCGCCACCTCCAGATAGATATCCGGAGCCGGCTTTCCCCGTTCCACTTCACAGCTGGTCAGAATGCAGTCAAAGTATTCCGCCACGCCCTGCGCCCTTATGACGCTTTCCACAAGCTGTCTGGAATTGCTGGTGGCGATCCCGAGGCGCAGATGATTTGCCGCACACCACTCCAAGTATTCCCTTACCCCTTGTTTTAAAGGGACCTCCTTTTGGTATTTATCCAGGGCCATGGCGTTCCAATCCTCCTTGATCCGTTCCACGGAGTCCGGAAGGTGAAAGCGTTCCTTGAAATAAACGGCGGTTTCCGTAAAACTCATTCCGCCCACATCTTCCGCAAGTTCCTGGGTCAGCGCAATGCCGAATCTTCCCAGATATTCCACATCTATTTTCGGCCAGATCCACATGGAATCCACCAGTGTGCCATCCAGATCAAATATCACCGCTTTCAGTCTGTCCATCCTTTGCTCCCATCTGCGCAAACGCCCAGCGCTGCACATTCCTTTTCAGTCAGCTCGCGAAAGCTTCCTGTTTCAAATCCTTCTTCCAGGCGCAGAGGCCCCATGCTAAGCCGTTTGAGATAGGTAACCGTTGTGCCCGCCGCCTTCATCATCCGCTTTACCTGATGATACTTGCCTTCCGTGATCGTAAGCAGCCAGGCAAAGGCCGCATCAGGCCTGGGGGCAGCCGCCCGTTCGAGTCGGGCCGGCCTGGTCGTCTCCCCGTCCCCGATCACAACGCCTTCCCGCAGACGTTCCTGCTGTTCGGGCGACAGATCCTTATCCGTCTCCACATAGTAGGTCTTCTCCACATGGCGGGAGGGAGACAGCAGACGGTGCGCCAGTTCTCCGTCATCCGTAATCAGCAGAAGGCCTTCCGTATCCTTATCCAGTCTTCCAACCGGAAACAACTCCCGTCCAAGAAGGGCATTTTCTCTGTCCTTCTCACGAATCCAATCCAGCACCGTCCGTTCCTTTTCATCCCAAGACGCCGATACCAGGCCGGAAGGTTTATTCAGCAGAAGGTATACATATTTCCTGTAGCAGATATCCTGCCCCTCCACCTGCACCTGATCTTTCTTTTCATCAATTTTCCTGCCCGGATCCTTCTCCAGTGTACCGTTTACCCGGACAGCCCCTTTCCGGATCCGTTCCTTAACCTCACTACGGCTCCCTATTTTCATATCACATAGAAATTTATCCAGTCGCAGCATTCCACGCATCCTCCGTACCAGCGATGCCGCTTTTTCCATTTACAGTCATTTTGGCAGCGGCCGCATCATACCCTTTAACAATCAGTATTACAAGTATACAGGAAACCGCGGATTCTTACAACCACCCTTAGATGCGCGCTTTATGGGAATCAGAGGTTTCGCACGCGGGAGGGCATGGAATGAGTGAGCGGCGTCTCTTCAGACCGAAGGGAAATAGATGGAAAAGGTTGCTGCGAAAAGGGAAGAAGGCCCTTCTGGTCTGTCTGTTTTCGTTTCTGACCGCAGCCATGCTGCTGGAAAATGAAAAAGCGCTGGAACTTTCCAAAGCCGGCCTGAATCTCTGGTTTCAGAATATGATCCCCACGCTCCTGCCTTTCATGATCCTCTCCGGAATCCTGATACGCATGAATCTCTCGGATCGCTTTGCCTCCCTGTTTTCCCCGCTTCTGCGCCCGCTTTTTGGTCTGTCCGATTCCTGTCTCTATGTTCTGGTGATCGGGTTTCTGTGCGGCTTTCCCATGGGGGCCAGAGTTACCGCAGAAAGCTACGAGCGCGGCAGACTGTCGAAACGGGAAGCCACACTCATGCTCTCCTTCTGCAACAACATCGGTCCGATTTATTTCACAGGTTTTGTACTGCCGCTCTTTCACAGGACAAAGCCCCTGCCTTTCCTGGCGGGAATGTACCTGCTTCCTTTTATTTACGGGCTGCTGCTGCGCTATACCGTTTATCGGGACATTCCGCTGTATTCTGCCAAAAACGCAGGGCCGCAAAAAGAGACGGCACACATACATGCCGCCTCGCTTCCGGAATCCTCCTGCCGGGAACCCTCCCTGCTGGCCGCGACCCAGTCCTCCATTCTCTCCGGGCTGTCCGCCATCACCTCTTTGGGAGGATATATGATTCTTTTTAACCTGATGAATCTGGTGCCGGATCTCCTGCTTCCGTCCGGCTATGCATCGCTTCGTTCCTTCTTCGGCTGCATGCTGGAGATCACGAGCGGTCTCTCCAGACTGTCCGCCTCCGAAGCGTTCCTGGGATTCGTCCTGCTCCCCTTCGGAGGGCTATCCTGCATCGCACAAACCTACAGCATGATTCAGGATACGGATCTATCCCTTAAAACGTATCTCTTCCATAAATGTGCGCTGACCGCCATAACCTTCTGCTATTACGCCGTCATATGGCCTGCCGTCTATCCATGAATCACTCCTATCGCCGCCGCGTTGCTGTCTGTATGCAGATCATAGCCGTTATAGACGCGGCACATGAGCAGCGGAGCGCTTCCTTTCGGAGCCGTTATGGAAAAAGTGATGGAACTGCCCGTTCCAAAAGGCGTCAGGATGGACCATGTTAGGCCGCCGTCCAGGCTATAGCTGTAATACAATATGCCCGATTCCGGATCTGACGCAGACAGCTGAGCATCTATCTGCCCGGTGCCAAGATCGGCATTCAGAACGGTCATATTGGCCTGCGGCGGCGCAGTGGAATCCGGGGCAGCAACCCCTGCAGGCGCCTTTACCGTCTGATAGGCATAATTCGTATAATCCAGTCCCAAAGAGTCTGATTTTAAACGGTAATATTTGGCGACAGCGATCGCATCGCTGATGCCCATCGCGCTCACCTTTTGTTCCGTATTGATCTGGTGGCTGTCAATGGCGTGATCCATATAGCAATGTTCGAGGATCACACAGGGAATGTCTAATGCCCTGGAAGCGCGTATCACACCATAATAGTCCGTTCCCCGGCTGTTCAGCCGTGTCTTGGCCCCTCTGAGGAACTGGCCGTATCCCGCCATTTCCCCGAGCCAAATGCGGCCAAAGGTCTGTCCTTCCGAATAATATCTTCCAAATGCGGAAGTCCAGATCTCCGAACCATACAGGTTATGCCCTGAAGACATATTAAAATGCAGGGAAAACAGGAAATCTGCCCCGTACGCTTTGGCGATCGCCGCCCGCTCTTCCAGAGACAGTTCCTGATCTGTGGTACGGGTCAGATAAACGGTCACCCCTTCAAACTGTTCCAGCGTCTGCTTCATCGCCTGCGCCGCCTGCAGCGTTAGTTCCTTCTCCACGAACTGCGGCAGCACCTCTCCGCCCCTGTTTTCCGGCCCTCCATGTCCGGGATCGATGACGATCACCACCGGCTCCTTTGCTTCCGCATTTACTGCAGGAACCAGAAAACTCAGAGCAAACAACAATAAAAATATGTGAAACCAACTTTTTTTCTTCATCAGAATCGTTCTTTCTTTGTCTTTGGCAGATTGGCGGAGTTTACAGAATATCCAAGGTCAGGTCATCTTTATTCTCTTTCGCCTCATATCCCCCGACCTCAGGCATGCCATCCGCATCCTCAATCTCATCCGGGCGCAGTTCCATCCGGTTGGACTGCACCACATTCAGACAGTTGTTCAGATCCGTAAGCAGCTGTCCGTAGTGCTCGTTCGCAATGCTGATTCCATGCTCAATAATGCTCTCCAGGTTGGCCAGAATGTCATCCGTATACTGGATTGCGGAAGCTTTTACGCTGTTGGCCTCCATGGTGGCATTATCCAGTATGTCCTGTGCCTGCTGAGTGGCCATGGAAACCACTTCATTGGCCTGGGCATATGCCTGCTGCATGATCTCATGCTCATTAATCAGTTCCGATGTATGTACAGTCGCCTCATTGATGAGTGCCTCCGCTTTTTCCCTGGCATCATTCAAAATGGCTTCCTTATTGTTGATTATCTTCTGATAACGCTTGATTTCGTCCGGCGTCTTCACCCGAAGTTCTCTAAGCAGCTCTTCCAGTTCTTCCTTATTTACGATAATCTTCGTAGTAGACAATGGCTGGAATTTACAATCCCTGTCAATGTACTCTTCGATCTCTTCAATAATCTGCTCAATACGGCTGCTCATAGTTACACTCTCCTTTTTGCTTTCATCTTTTTCTCCAGTTCCTCCGACACAGCTTCCGGCACAAATTGTGATAT
>USKC01000273.1 GCA_900555195.1 uncultured Lachnospiraceae bacterium | reverse complement strand
GGGCGATATCGGGCCGGCACATGAAATCGATGAATTTTTCAGCGTTTTCCTTATTCGGCGCATTTTTAGGGATCACCCAGGAGTCGATCCATACGTTGGTGCCTTCCTTGGGGATCACATATTCCAGGTCCGGATTCTCGCGCTGGGTATAGATGGCTTCTCCGGAATAAATGACGCCGAGGGCCGCCTCATTGCCGATCATTTTATCGCGGACCTGATCGATAACATAAGCCTGAACAAGGGGCTTTTGCTCGATGAGAAGATCGCGTGCCGCTGCCAGCTCATCTGGGTCGGTAGAATTCATGGAATCGCCGTTCAGCTTCAGAGCCACCATGAAGGCGTCGCGCACGGAATCCTGCATCAGAATGCTGTCCTGATAGGTTTCATCCCAAAGGATGGACCAGCTGTCCACAGGTTCCTCCACCTTGGTCTTATTATACAGGATACCGACTGTGCCCCAGCAGTAAGGGACAGAATATTTGTTTTCCGGATCGAATCCTTGGGACTGCTCCCAGTATTGTTCCCCGATATTCGCTTTGGCGTTGGGAATGTTGTCAAAATTCAACTCCGCCAACAGATCATTTTCAATCATCTTCTGAATCATATAATCGGAAGGGCAGATCACATCATATTCTGAAGCGCCCGCTTCCACCTTGGGATACATGATTTCATTTGTCTCAAACTCATCATAGATGACACGGATGCCGGTTTCTTCTTCAAACATTTCCAGAACATCCGGATCCACATATTCGCCCCAGTTGTACACGATCACTTCCCCCGCGTCGGTTCCGGAAGCGGCAGAAGAGCAGCCGGTCAGGGCGCCGGCAAGCGCTGCAGCGAGCAGCCAAAGATATGCTTTTTTCATTTTGTTTCCTCCTCATTAGATGATAAATATAAGTAAATATCAGGATACCTTGTTGGGAGCAGCATCGTTTTTGCTGCCCTTGGGTGTCCTGTTTACAAGCAAAAGAAGAATGAGCACTGTAACAAAAATCAAGGTGGACAGGGCATACATCTCCGGTTTGATTCCCTTCTTTACCTCCGTGTAAATCTTGGTGGAAAGGGTATCGATACCAGGTCCCTTGGTAAAGTGGGTGATGATGAAATCATCCAGGGACATGGTGAAGGCCATGAGAAAACCGGACAGAATGCCCGGGAGCAGATCCGGCAGGACAACCCGGAAAAAAGCGTTTACCCGGGATGCGCCCAGATCCAAAGCTGCTTCATACACGCTGGGATTCAGTTGCTTCATGCGCGGCATGATGCTCAAGATCACATAAGGGATGTTAAAGGTAATGTGAGAGAGCAGGATGGTGCCGAACCCGAAGCGGATTCTCAGGCTGAGGAACAGCAGCATTAAAGAAATACCTGTGACGATCTCCGCATTCAGCATCGGGATGTTTGTGATCCCCATCATGATTGCCCGGCTCCGCCTTTTCATCCCATTGATGGCGATACAGGCGATGGTGCCGATCAGTGTGGCGATGATGGCGGAGAGGAAGGCGATGAGCAGCGTGTTGTACAGCGCTTCCAATATCGCACGGTTATCGAAGAGCTCCACATACCATTTGAATGTGAATCCGCCCCATTTCGCCCGGGTCCGGCTGGCATTGAAAGACAGCACCATGAGCGTGACAATAGGAGCGTACAGGAAAATGAAGATGAGAGCGATATAGACTCTCTGCGCAACGGTTCTTTTCATAGCGTCTGCCCTTCTCCTTCCTTATCAAAAATGGAGGTGATGACCATATTGAGAATAATGAAAATCATGAGCACGATGGAAAGGCCGCTTCCCAGGTTCCAGTTGCTCGCCTGTGTGAATTCCTGTTCAATCACATTGCCGATCAGCAGGATCTTGCTTCCGCCCAGGAGATTGCTGATGACGAAAGTGGTCAGGGCAGGGACGAACACCATAGTGATTCCGCTGATTACGCCGGGTATGCTTAAAGGAAGCGTTACCCGAAGAAAAGTCTGGAGACCGTTCGCGCCCAGATCCCTGGCTGCGGCCAGCACATTGGGATCAATCTTGGTCAGCACGTTGTAGATGGGCAGCACCATGAAGGGCAGGAAATTATAGACCATGCCGAGAATGATGGCCGCCGGCGTATTGATGATATCAAGGGTCGGCAGATGCAGGAAGGAAAGGATGGAGTTGATTACACCCGTTTTTTCCAGCAAGGTCTGCCAGGCCAGCGTGCGCAGCAGGAAATTCATCCACATGGGCAGGATGAAAATCAACACAATAAAACTCTGCTGATTCCCGCCTCTGTTCGCCAGGATCATGGCGAGCGGGTAGGCGAGAAGAAGGCAGATCAACGTGCTTATAAGGGACAGGCCGATGGACAGAAAGAGCGCTTTGGAATGTTCCGGCGAAGCGATGGCCAGCACATTTTCCAGCGTGAAAGCACCTGTCTTATCGGTGAGCCCATAATAGAACACCATACATAATGGAATGATGATAAATGCCACTGACCACAGAAGATACGGAGCGGACAGCAGACGATTATAGAATTTTTTATGCATCGATTGCAGCGGCCTCCTCATCCTCAGACTCCGGTTTATGCATGATCTGTATATTATAGGGATCCACGCGGATTCCTACTTTGGTACCCACCGGGACAAGTTTGGTGGAATGGACGAGCCATTCAAACCCATTGGCAGTTACTTCCATCTCATAATGGACGCCCTTGAAAATCAGATGCGTAACAACCCCCTGCAGGGTTCCGTCCTCAGGAGAGACCAGCTCCACATCTTCCGGACGAATGACGGCATCTACGGGCTTATTCGTTCCGAATCCTGTGTCTACACAGGCGAACGGGACGCCGAGGATGGAGACCAGCTTATCCTGAAGCATGGTGGCCGCCAGGATATTGCTGTCCCCGATAAAGTCTGCCACAAAGGCGTTTTCCGGCTCATTGTAGATCTGCTCCGGGGAGCCCATCTGCTGGATATATCCCTGGTTCATGACCACGATGGTGTCGGACATGGTAAGGGCCTCCTCCTGGTCGTGGGTCACATAGATGAACGTGATGCCAAGTTCATTCTTCAGGCGGATCAGTTCATACTGCATATCCTGGCGCAGTTTCAGATCCAGGGCGCCCAGGGGCTCATCCAGAAGCAGAACCTTGGGCTCGTTTACGATGGCGCGGGCGATGGCGATACGCTGCTGCTGACCTCCGCTTAAGGAATCCGGCATGCGTTTCTCATATCCTTCCAGATTGACCAGTTTCAGAGCATACTTGATCTTATCGTCGATGTAGGATTTACTTTTTCCTTTGATTTTCAGGCCAAAAGCGATATTCTCCGCGATCGTCATATGCGTAAAAAGGGCATATTTCTGGAACACGGTGTTTACCTGCCGCTTATTGGGCGGAAGAGAAGTGATATCCTTCCCATCGAAAAACACCTGTCCTTTATCCGGCGTTTCAAAACCGCCGATGATGCGCAGCGTGGTGGTTTTGCCGCAGCCGCTGGGGCCAAGAAGAGTCAGAAATTCATTTTCCCGGATGTACAGGCTCATGTCGTCCAGTACCAGGGAAGAACCAAAGGATTTAGAAATATGCTGCAAATCAATTAATCTGTTGCTCATTGGTACGCTCCTCGTCCCTAAAGGGGTATGAATCTGAAGGTTAAAAGCTCGGCGGGCTGCTCACCCAGATGAGGGAGGCACCCGTTTTTTCACTGGCAGTAATATAATGAGTGGAATTGGGGGTGAAATAGAAAGACTCCCCCTTTTTCGCCCGGATGGCCCGTTTCCCGATATGGATCGTGATGCTTCCGGATAGGACATATCCGAATTCCTCCCCTTCATGAGGGTTGTCCGGATAGGTGGAACCGCCCGGCGCAAGCGTCAGCCGTATGGGCTCCATGATGTTCTTCTGTGCGTTCGGGATGATCCATTCCGTCTTATTTTTGAATGCTTCATCTGTCTTTTCAAAATAGTCCGCTGCGGAGAAAACGATCTGTTCTTCCGGTTCTTCGCTGAAGAATTCGTTCAAGCTCGTTCCCAGCACCTGCAGGATATCCACCAGGGTGGCGATGGAGGGGGAGGTCAGATCCCGTTCCAGTTGGGAGATAAATCCCTTGGAGAGCTCCGCCCGATCCGCCAGTTCCTCCTGTGTCAGCCCTTTCTGAACGCGCAGTTCCTTTAATTTTGCTCCGATATTCATATAACTCCTCATTCTAAAGCGCCGAGGCAGGCAAGCCGCTAAGTGAGAAACGACGCTTCGATACAAAAAGCAAACCGAATGTTTTCGGTTTGTAAAAATAAAGAACAAATAATAAACTCAAAGTTTACAAACACTAAACAAGCGCTGATACACATTATACTGAATTCTTTGGAAATGTCAATGAAAAATTTTTGTCCGGTTCTGCCCTCCCCTTCCCGCGTCCCAGGACAGGCAGGCCGGTTCCTATACGCCCTCCTTTCCCGCACGTCCCTGCTGCATGTTTCCGGTAAATCTGTGAAAAAATCGCGTTGTTTCTTGGCGCTGCATACGGGAGATTCATCCGCCTGTCCTGGCGGCGTTGTCTGACGCCCGAAGGGCGGAGTTTAGCCGCCAGGCGGATGGATTTCCCGTATACAGCGCCTAGAAACAACCGATTTTTGAAGCGATTTACCGGAAACATGCGGCAG
>USKC01000272.1 GCA_900555195.1 uncultured Lachnospiraceae bacterium | reverse complement strand
CTCCACGACTCCAGGAATCTTCTCCACGCCGATGACCAGTTCCTGTTTAATCTGTAAAATTCCGTCGTAAATCTCCTGAAAAGTGGCATCCTCTGGGATTGTTACATTTTTTGTGAGCAATGCGGATGCCAAAAGTGCCTTTCCATTACTCACACGCCCAAAAACCGACTGAATATCATTCTGTACGCCGGAAAGCTTTGCGTTCGTGCTGTTCTCCATCTCTGCAATCCTCTGGAGTATTGCATCCTGGCCTTCCGTAACACCCAATCCCATGTTGGACACATTCTCCATCAACAGCTGATAATTCTCCTGGAAGCTGTTGCTTAATGCGTCGAATTTAGCCTGCATGTTTTCCGTCTGTGTCTGCAGAGACTGCACCAGAGATTCATAATTTTCAGCGTTCTGCTTGGAAAAAGAAGAATCAATCCCCTTCAGTAGCCCGAGCAGTTCCTTGTGCTCCTCTCCGGACTTGGTTTTCACCGATTCTATCAGACTTCCCAGATCCCCCCGTGCGGAATCCACCCCTGTCTGAATTCCGGCCAAAGAGGTGCTGATGCTTCCGAACCGTTCCAGAATGTCCTGTAGGCTCGTTCCCCCGCCGCTTTCCAGCAGCGCAAGCGCCTGCTTGATCTCTTCCTGCGTCAAGGAGATATCCTGGTGGACCTGAAGCAGTTTTTCTGTCAGCAGATCCACATCTTGGGTCAGATTCAGCCCGGAAACAGCTTCCTTCAACCTGTTCAGTTCTTCCCTGACCGTTTCCTGATCCCCTTCATACACTGTGGTCAGGCTCGTCAGTTCTTCTTTGTGATTTGTCACCGATTGATCCAGCTGTTCCAGATATTCTGCGATATTCTTCAGATCCGTCTTTACTTCTTCTATGTAAGGTTCACCCAGCGTCTCTGCCGTCAAAGAAGGGACGGCATCCTTTCCATATACCTTCTCCACATTTTCCAGGTAAATATCCACCAGCCATTCGGCCAATTCCGCCGCATCTTCCTCTGACAGTTCCCACCCCAGTTCCAGAAGCGTGTCCTTCACCGCCTGAATCATTTGCTGTCTGTCAGCTCCCTGGGCCAGCAGTCCATCCAATACCGCTGCGGCTGCATCAGCAGCGGCTTCCAGCTGTTCTTCCTCTTTCGGAAGATAGGGAAATCCTGCGGAAGCCATGCTCTCCGCAATCAGTTCCGCCATTTCCGGATACTGTTTCCCACGCTGTTTATGAATTGCGGCAGCGCTCAGAAACAGAATCACCAACAACAGCAGCACCGCAATGGCGATCAGAAGCATTCTGTTCTTTCCCGAAAGATTCTTCCGGATTTGGGACAGCATGTCTCTTTGCTGCTTTTCTTCGTTCTTTTTCTCTTTCTGCATTTCATCATCCTTTCCAGTTTTCTGTCATGTCTCTTCGCAAAAGGGACAGGTAATATAACATTTTAGCCGTCTTTGCACACTTTAATCCATTCCTTTTTCCCGCGTCCCGTCCTTCCGGCCGTCACGAATCCTATCGTCTTTCCGAGTTTCAAACGCGCCTTCCTATCCGCTTATTCCTGCTGTTTTATCCGGTAACAGATAAACTTTTATCCAGCCTCCGCGCCCGAATTCCAGCTATATTCCGCAGGACACACTGGTGGCCAGCAAATAAGACCTGATTCGCGAGCGCCCTGCTGCACAATAAAACCGGCGTTTTCTGAAAGGATGCTGCTCTGCATCAGAAGTATCGCCTTCTTTCAAGCGACCAGAAGACAAATTGACATACAGAAACATCCATTCCCCGTCCCTTCCGCCGCAAGGGACTTCTTTCAATCATCGTTCATTGGGATTCCCTGTAAGAATGTACAGGTATAAGAAAAGATTCATTCATTTGGATACGAAGCCGTTATCCGCTTGGAAAAGGCCCGTTATTGTTATAACGTATAATAACAGCATTTCGTTTAAAAGTCAATAAAATTTCTATAAAATTCTGCCATGATTGTTTCCGTTACCCGTGTGGAAAGTCTGGTTTATAACGAATGGCTGCCCGCAGGTACCATCGCCACGAACATCAACCGTCAGCTGGAAAGAATCGGCTATAAAAACCTGGGCGTCAATGCCAGGCCCAATCTGGTGGTCCTGCACCGCACCGATATGCCCGCCGTACTCGTCGAAGTTGGTTTCATCAACAACGATCAGGACAATGCCCTATTCGACAGTAAATTCGATGCCACGGCGCGGGCCATCGCAAACGGGATCGCCGGCACGCTCTGGACATGGTAAACATTTCCTCCGCCCAACGGGCCTGCGCAGGCATGCAGGCCTGTTGGCATTCTCCAATCAGCAATGCATACACCAGCGTCTATTGGCCGCTGCGGAGGATATAGTCCTCCAGATCCTGAAGGAACTGATCCCATTCGCCTTCATTCTCCACATAATAAATCGGACACTTCTTCCCTCCCACATCATAATGGCGCAGCACATCTGCCGGCACCAGATCATATTTCTTCAGCAGCCAGGCCGTCAGCGAAATCAGCGACTCATAAGTGGCATCCGTAAAAGAGCCATCCTCAGACGTATAGCAGCACTCTATGGAAATGGAATCATAGTTCCTCGTCTTCACCGCATAGGCAATCTCGTCCAGGGGCAGGCATTGAATTATTTTGCCATCATAGCCGATCACAAAATGCGCGCTTGCAGATCGCTCCCCGGTAATGCCAAGGTTCTCAAAATAACTCCGGTTCTGTTCCGCAGAAGTACCCCGGTTTGCTGTATAATGGATAAAAATATTCCGTACTTCCCCCAGCGCTTCCCCCGGTCTGGAATAGGGATTTACCGTAAGAAAATCTTCTACGATCTCCGGCTTGTCCGACTCGCTCTCTCTAATCGTCTGCTCTCTGATATCACTCACCGGCTGTTCAAGCCCTGATACATAGGTGATAATCCGCCACCCTGCCAATGCGAGAAGAATTCCTGCCAGCAGCACAGCTGCAGCCAGGATAGTTCTTGCAAACATCATCTGCCTTCTTCGCTTCTTCCTCCGCGCCAGGATCTCCTTTCTGCTCCGTCTCTTGGGCGCCGGTTCATTGCTCCATGCGGAAATATCAATGTAATCCACGATTCCTTCCTCTCCCGTCTCTTGACCTAAGGCCCCTCCTAAGTATAAAGAGAGTATAGCAGGCGTTTTGGTTCATATTATTTAACAAAAAATGAAGTTTTTTTTAAGATTCTATTCATGTCGATCCGTGGTTTCTGCATATCATCCGGCAGGGAGGAATACAGCGATCTGAATCCTAAATTTGGGGCGGTTTTCTTTCCTCACTTTTTATTTCCATTTGCGCTGTTTTGATTTATAATAAAGATGCGTTCATCGCAAATTATGAGTCTCATGGAGGGATATTCAATGAGTTATGAACAAAATGGCCAGAATACCAATCCTTATGGCGGTTCGGATAATCCGCAGGACGGAGGCCTTTATGGCAATGCTTCCTATAACACTTCCGCTTATGGAGATACCGCCTACTCCTCCGGCCCTGTTCCGCCTTCCGGCACTGAGCCAACAATCAACAATGAAAATGGAAATACTGTCGGAACGAGCTGGAACGGAACGGATGACAGATATCAGAATCCCTATTATTCGTCTTATTCCAACGGGCAGACTTCTTACAATCAATCCTATGCTTATGAAATCAAGCCACAAACCACCAGTAAATTTGCTGTCGCCTGTCTGGTTCTTGGCATTTTAGGATTTTTAACCGGAATTTTTCTCGTCGGGCTGATTCTGGATGTAATTGCGGTCATTTTAGGAATCGTATCTCTGAGTACCGGGCGGCCGGGCAAAGGAATGGCGGTATCCGGAATCGTTCTTTCGATACTTTCTATCCTCCTGACGCTTCTCATTTATTTCATTGTCGGTGTTGCGACCACCTCTTCTATTTCTTCCACGGATATTTCCCGTTCCAGCACTTCAGAAGAGTACCTCAATCTCACCAGTTCGCAGCTGATGGAAAATGTCTCTTATGAAACATATGAAATTGCCGAGGGTGTCCTAATCATGTATGAAAATTCAAATGACGTGGATGTGGATCTGGACGCAGATGTAGTTTTTTACAACACGGATGGCAGCATCCTATCTGTCGAGAACGGATATATCTGGGGTTGTGCCGCTAATGGAAAAGCAGTCGTGGAAGTGCCCGCTCCAACGAATGATAATTATGATCCGCTTCCATACGATCATTATGATATTGCCATAACAGCCACCGCTGTGGATACAGCGTATACTGCTCCCAATTACAGCAATGAATTTGACATTCAGTCCAGTTCCGATGCCAGCGGGACGGTGTATGCCACTATTTCCAATCCAACGGGCCTCACCTTTGATTCCGTAGATTTGGCCTGCATCTATTATGCGGATGGGGAAGTGATCGGCATATCTTTCGATTATCTCTACGATATAGGCAAAAGCGGAGAGGCGGAGTTCCTCGGCCCTCATGATGTCGAATATCGGGCTTTGCCATATGATGATTATGAAATCATCGTCAATAATACCTATTACTATGATTATTAAAGTCGTTATTGCTCAGCCCTCCGCATATGCCGTTTTGTCTCACTTGTTTGTGGCACCCGGTTCCCCAAGCACGGGCAGCCGAACCCTGCGCCGCAGGGTTC
>USKC01000271.1 GCA_900555195.1 uncultured Lachnospiraceae bacterium | reverse complement strand
TTCCGTTTCTTTCAGGATCTGGGTATGGATGGCCGCAACCCCGTTTACGGAAAATCCGTAGTGAATGTCCATGTGCGCCATGTGTACGCGATCGTCTTCATCAATGATCCAGACCTTCGGGTCGCTGTATTTGGCCTTTACCCGCGCATCCAGTTCCTGAATGATCGGAACGAGCTGAGGCACCACTTTTTCCAGATAGGACAAAGGCCACTTTTCCAGCGCCTCTGCCAGAATCGTATGATTGGTATAGGCGCAGGTCTTGCTGACTACATCGATCGCTTCATCCATGGTAAACGCCTTATCCTTCACCAGAATCCGGATCAGCTCCGGAATAATCATGGAGGGATGCGTGTCATTGATCTGGATGACCGCATGTTCATAGAACTTGCGCAGATCGTACTGCTTCTCCTTCATTTCCTTCAAAATCAGCTGGGCAGCATTGCTGACCATGAAATACTGCTGGTAGATGCGCAGCAAATTGCCCGCCTCATCAGAATCATCCGGATAGAGGAAAAGGGTGAGGTTTTTATCCACGGCTTCCTTATCAAAAGAAATGCCCTCCTTCACAAGCCCTTCATCCACGGATTCCAGATCAAACAGGCGCAGCTTGTTCACGCCCCCATCATAACCGATCACATCCACATCATACAGGCGGGATGTCACCTTTTTCTCTCCAAAATATACATCAAAGCTGGTGTCCGTCTTTGTAAGCCAGGAATCCTCTTCCAGCCAAACGTCCTTCTCAGCCGTCTGGAGAAGATCCTGGAACTTTTGATGAAACAGGCCAAAGTGATAGTTCAGGCCAATCCCTTCTCCAGGAAGTCCCAGCGTAGCGATGGAATCCAGGAAACACGCGGCCAGGCGGCCCAGTCCTCCATTGCCAAGGGAAGGTTCCGGCTCCGCGTCTTCGATCTTGGACAGTTCTCTTCCATGGGCTTTGAGTATCGAATCCACCTTATCATAAATGCCCAGATTGATCATATTATTGGACAAAAGCTTTCCGATCAGAAACTCTGCGGAAATGTAATATACTTTTTTCTTGCCGCTGATCGGAATGGTGGCTCCCATCATTCCCTTCATCAGGTCAAGTATAATATAATACATCTCTTTATCGCTGCATTCTTCTATCGTTTTACCGAACTGCTTCTGCGCAAGTCCGATCATTTCCTGTTCCAGCCTCTCCTCCAGTATCTCTCTCTGAAGCGTATCCATAACTGCCATATTTTCCTCCATTTCCGCGCACTTGTGCGCCTTTAACATATGATGTCCAGATACTGCATTCTTACAATTTCATATTCCAAAAGGATGCTCCGGCCTTCTCCGCCTTTCAGCAGACGGCTCATTTCCTCCATCGCTTCCTCTGATATCCGATAAAAATTCTGCCTTACCGTATTCATCTGCATTCCAGCATACCCCATCAGCGTGATTCCGTCAAATCCGCATACTGGCCGGAAAATATCCATGTCCTGCAGCGCCCGCATGGCTCCGATCGCCATCAAATCCGATGCACAGATAATCATATCGCTGCCGGCTCCATAGCTGAAGGTTAATTCCCTCGCCTTCTTCTCGCTGAACTGTCCGCAGCGGATCAGAAGGGACAACTTCTCTTCTTCTGCAAGCCGCAGCATTCCTTTCAGCCTCTGTGCCGTCACATAGCCGTTCTCCTTACCGGAAAGATAGAGCACCTTCTTTCCCCCGTTCTCAGACAGCGTCTTCTTGGCTACTTCATATTGCGCCTGCTCATGATTGATCTGTATGGAAGAAGTGTTCCCGTTCACCGGCGGCGCATCCACCACAACGATCTTAAACTGCTGTTCTTCGATCAATTCATGCAGAACGCCGTCTTCTTTGCTCATTCCATAGATGATAATGCCTTCAATGCTCTGCGAGCGGAAATAATTGATGATCTCTCCCACCTGCAGATCCCGTATCATTGAAAAGAATACGGTGATCACATCCAGCTTCTTCTGTCTCGCCCTGTTTATGGCCCCGGACAGATACTGCATATCGATCTCATCCACCGCCTGCGTCTCCGTATTCAGATTAATCAACAGAGCCACCCTTCCGGCCCTTTTGGATGAAAGCGCGGAAGCGATGGAATTCGGCGTAAAATTCAAGGCCTGGATTGCCTCATTTACCTTTTCCCTGGTTTCTTCACTCACGTTTGGATAACCGTTCAGCACCTTGGACACCGTGGAAATCGCCACGCCTGCCCGCCTTGCCACATCGCGTATGGAAGCCATCGCCATCCTCCTGCAAATGTTCCGTCAAAACCGTCTTTTTCCATCTGGAAAACGTTTTCCAGCAACGTTAGGATACTCTCTCTTTTACGCTTTGTCAAGGGGCTTCTTACAAATCCTGGAATGTTCGATTGCTGCGCATCCCCCGCAATTTCCGGCACCGATCCCGTCCCCTCCTCTTTGTACTAAGCGGCGGAACTGGTGCCGAAAATTGCAGAGGACTGCACAGCAACAATGTCCGGCAGCCCTCTCATTCCAATTTCAATCATCATATTCCGTTTCGTATCTGACCACTTCACCGGTAACTGCATCGATCTCATAGGAGTATTCCGTCCGTCCAACCCTCCATTCCAGCTCATATACCGCTATCCCATGCTCATAGTCAAAACCGGTTTCCATGCCTCTGGCGTCGCTTTCCAAAACGCCCGCATGTGTCAAAGCCGCCTGCTTGGCCGCTTCCTGCGTGATGTAATCGGCGCCTGCCTCTGAAGAAGGCACCGTATTCTTTCCTGTCGTGTTCTTTCCGGCCTTTTTATTTCCGGACGTATCATATTCCGCATCATGGTCATATGCAAGAACGGTCCCGGTTGCCGCGTCGATCTCGTAATCGTATTCCATATTTCCCTGATAGAACTCCACCTCGTATTCCGCGCGGCCATCCTCATAGTCCATATGTGTGCGGATAAAAGTCACGTCAGAAGCGTTCAGTTTCGCATCAGCCAGGGCGATTTCCTGCGCCCTTTCACTGGTAATATAGGTTCCGGCAGGAGCCGCGGCCATTGCTGTGCCGCCCGCCAGAAGAGCAAGCCCGCAGATCAAAGCAGATGAGACAATCACATTTTTTCTTCTATTCATTTCTTTTTCTTCCTTTCATAAAAGCGATCTTGTTTGTATGTCTGTATCATAAAGGAGAAATATGAAAAGAAGATTAAAATATAAAAAAATCTGAAAAGGCTGCTTCCACGCTTCGCATGTGGTTCTTATATACAAAAACAGCCGCCACTAATCACTAGTGACGGCAATCGTTTCCCCTTAATGTTAATGCTTATTCTCTGGCATTTCTCTCCGCATTCAGCAGATCCTGAATTCCCTTCTTTACTTCAGCATCGCTTTCTACGGCCAACTGATGTCTTACCCTTGTTCTCATATATTCTGTGCCGATCTTAAGAGCGGCTTCACAGGCAGCTAATCTCACAGCCTTATCGGAATGATCCAGATAGTGGGTAATATTGTTAGCGGAATCTTCATCCCCGATCTGGCCAAGCGCACCCAATGCTTTTACCAGCACTTCGTTGTCCGCTTTCGCCATCAGTTTAATGATGGGCCCTGATTTCTTCTTCTCCGCACATTTTGCAATCTTTGCTTCTTCTTTCTGATCGTTCATTATCTCTGCCTCCTGCTTTTGAATTGAGGACGATCACGGTGCCGGCATTCCCGGGATTCCTGTCTGGCCATCGGTGCTTCTTCCTCTGATATTTTTTATTGTAGTCCCCGTTTGTGAACAAAATGTGTTCTGCGGATAAAAAGAGTATAAATTTCCGAAGGCCGGATAACGTATAACAGATCTCATACAAAAAGACGTCCCACAAGACACGGACAGTGCCTTGCAGGGCGTCTTATAGGAACATTTTTTCTTATTTTTTTCTAACCAGATGGCGAGGTACACCATTTACGAACAGAGGCTGAAGTTCTCCCATGATGAGCGGTCTTGCATATTTCACATAACCCTCGTTCACATCGCAGCCGTCTTCGGTGATCCACTCAGCGGGAACCGGTCTCTCCACATTTGCGATCGCATGAATGTCATATGCGCTGGTACCACACTGATACGGATCGTCTCCGTTTCTGTTCAAAGTGATCATCATGCCGGTCTTGCCTTCTTCAGCAGCCATCACTGCGTCATAGCCTACCTGGAACGCCTCATTGATATCCGTAAGGGATGCCAGATGCGTAGCCGCACGCTGCAGCGTGGAGAATTCAACCGCACGGGTCTTCAGGCCGGTTTCTGCAGCCACTTTATTTGCCAGAGTTGCAGCACAGCCGGAAAGCTGCTTGTGCCCAAATGCGTCCACAAAGTCAGAAGCGTTGCCCAGTTCGCATACGAAACGTCCGTCTGCCAGAGCAATTCCTTCAGATACTGCGATCACTACAGAAGACTTGGTCGCTGCAAGATGTTTTACCTTCTCCATGAACTTATCCATATCAAAGGTAACTTCCGGCAGATAGATTGCATCGGGGCCGGTGCAATCGTCGCCGCGGCTCAAAGCTGCTGCTGCAGTCAGCCAGCCAGCATGACGGCCCATGATCTCAACGATGCAGATGGTGGGCTTTTCCACGCCGAAGGATTCATTATCGCGGATGATTTCCTTCATGCTGGTTGCGATATATTTAGCTGCGGAACCGTATCCCG
>USKC01000270.1 GCA_900555195.1 uncultured Lachnospiraceae bacterium | reverse complement strand
GGGTGATGATCTGGTCATCGGCAGTTACTTCAATGGAAGTGTCCACATAAGCATCCATGGCCCTCTGGGAAAAAATTGTCTCTAGATAGGAAGCATAGATGTCCTTATCCCAAAAGTCATATATCTTAATCAAATGCCTGTCGTCATAGTTATAGGCCGCAAAGATTTCGTACTGCAGCACCCTGTCTTCCAGATAGATGTTGAGGCTGCGGTTGGAATCAAAATAATCCCTGTCCTGATAATCATGGAGTTGGGCGAATCTCCCATCCACATTTCTTCCGTAGATCACTGTGTTCGGATCGGAGAAATCCTTTCGATTGAAGTACTCCGTATAGATGCAGCCCGCATCGTCCTCTTCCCTCGCTTCGTTATGGCTCAGATAGTAGGTTTCGTCTTCCGCAGACTGCAGAATGGGAAAGCTGATTCCCGTTCCCGGGATATCCAGCCATGCATAGATATCCGTATTGATCTTCTGAAGGCTTTCCAAATCCAGGTATCCATCCTGCGTCAGATAACTTTCCAGCCCTCCAGAGGCAGCGTCATTCCCGTCTGCCTGCGTCTCTTTTGTTGCATTCTGCACCGTATCAGTCCCTTCTTCCTGCTCTCCTCCCATCTCCGCGTTGGCAGTATCTTCCAAAACTTCTGGCTCGTCCGCAGCATTCTGTGTCTGAGCAGTCTGGCCATCCTGTCCGCCCATGTCCGCCTGCCCGCCTGTGCCTTCGCTTTCCAGCACCGCTCCGTCGGAGGAGACTCCCTCTTTCTGTTCGCCGCCGCAGGCTGTAAGAAACAGGGCCAGGAGCACCACAGCAAACAGCAGGCCGTGTCCGCTTCTGTATCTATGCCCGTTTCCTGGCCTATATCCGCATCCGTTTCTGCGGGAGTTCCGTTGTTCGTATCTCATCGCTTTCTCATCCCTTCTACCATTTGTGTAAACGCGCTATGCCAGCACGCATTGAATATCTGTCTTCATGGTTTCTTCCCGGTGAGCCTCCATCCACAGGTATGCAGGAGCCGCGGCATCCCGGCCGCTGATTGCGCAGATACATGTATCTGCCCCGCTTTGCAAATAGAGCCTGACAAAATCCAGGATCCCCTGCTGGATTTGGCCTGCCTGTCTGGCTTCCTTATCCGTACCCGGGCAAAGGCATTTCTTTTCCCAGTCTGGACCAACAAATCCCCGGAAACTCGGATAGGGAGAAGAAAACAGCCGTTCCAGCGCCACGTTGTCGCCCATAGCGGCATCGTGTATCTTCCATAGGTCCCGATTATGGGCTGCGGAGAAAAGATAACTCACAAGCTTTCCGGAAGCGAGCTGCGCTTCGCTCATGTCTGGTTCTGCGTTATGGCAGGTATTGGTTCCTGCTAAAAGCCCTGTGATCTCACAGTCCAGTTCCCAGATCCGGCTGCAAAGAATATCCAGCGCCATAGCGCCGCTTCCCGCCCACCCCACATCCACCGCAACTGCCTTTCGGCAGCCATCCAAAATCTTCGCATAATACTGCTTTCCGATCTCCAGCTGTGTCTCGTAATGGGAAAGCACATCCTCCCACTTCTCATCCAGATATGCTTTTACATCCTCTATATTCTTATCTGTCAGTTGATCTTCTTTTTGGAACAAAGCCCCTCTTTCGATTTCATCCGATCCTTCCAGCTTCTTTCTTTTCCCCTGCCGCTTCCATACGGGCAGGTCATCCAGAAGATCGGCGATCTCCATCGTTTCAAATATCTGCTCCAGCGTGAAGCCCTGATTCACTTTATGGTACAGAAATCTCCTGAAATAATCGTATTTATAGTAACGTGCCGTCATTTTGACCGCTGCAAGCCTGGACCACAGCACATAGTGTATTCTGGCTTCCTCCTGCGGATAAAGCAGACGGTAGACCCTGCACAGGATATCCCCGTCCCGCGCCAGAAAAAGGATTTTCTCCATCCCGCGTTCCTGTACATAGGAATGGATGAATTGACAATAGCCCAGGGCCAGGATCCCTCCGCACAGGAAACCATATTCATAGTCCGGATCCCTTTCCTGCAGGCCGTTGTGCAGATGCGCGTTTACCAATCCCCGATAGACGCTTCCAGTGACGCTGGACATCTCTCTGCTTCGGAAGGGATTCCCCATCGCATTGACGTTCGCATAGTAAACACTGTCCCAGCCTGCCTTTTTGGCGTTTTCACCATCGGATATCCGGTTATCCCCAACGTGGATATACCGCAGGGGGCCAAAGCGCTTTTCCGCTTCCTTATACAGGGTGCCGCCGCTTTTGGACAGGCCATAGTCACAGGAGACAAAGCAGGCCTCTGGTTCCGGATAACCGCACTTTTTCAGGATTCTCAGAATCGTTTCCCCCGAAAGATACATATCCGACAGGAGGACGAGCCGTTTCCCACTCCGGTGCAGGAGTCGAAATACCTCCAGCATGTATGGATTGGCAAAGCAGAACCTCTCTTCCGCCTCCACTTCTGCCCGCATTCCTTCTTCCTTCGGGATCCCTGCATCCTTCCAAAGCCTGTCATAGATATCGGAAAGGTTTGCTTCCCGATGCCCTTTTTCCTTCATGCAGTCCCTTCTGGCGTTTTCTTCCGCTTCCATCCTGAGCCTTTTAAAATCCAGGCAGTCAAGCTTCTGTCCCACCGCATAGAAGAGATCCGTCGGGTTCGCAAAGGTTCTGAACAGTAAGGTGTCAAACACATCAAAAGAAATGACATCATAGGACGAAAGACGTTCGGCCAGTTCCTCCGGCTTCTCCCGGAAGGATAAGGCAGATTCACTCCTGGTCTGTGCGATCAGGTTTTTCTGCCGTTTCTTCCAACTTTTCTTATCTGCCTTACCGCGCCAGCCCAGAATCCATGCGCAGTTCAGGATGACAAGATAGCACCAGGCGATCAGGCGCTGCCAGGGAGAAGTCTGTGTATCACGAACCGTATGATATTTTTCCCGTATCACAGGCACCCGGTTCACCAGCATGCCATATATGCTCATTCGTAACCGGCTATATCCCATGGCCTTGCCTCCTTTCGTTCATTTTCCTGCCCAATCCCTGATAAATGGAGCGATGTCACACCGCCATTTTCCGATAAGCTTCGCAGACCTTCTTCGGCTCTCCGATTTCCTTCAGTACACCCTTTTCTATCCAGACAGCTTTTGTACAATTTTTTATAATGGTATCCGTGGAGTGGGAAACGATCAACACGGTGGAACCGCTGTGGATCATTTCCTTGATCCGTTGTTCGCTCTTTTTGCGGAAGAACATATCCCCCACGCTGAGCACCTCGTCCAAGATGAGGATTTCCGCAGTCTCTCCCGCCGTTGCGACTGCAAAACCAAGTCGGGAAGTCATGCCGGAAGAGAAGTTCTTAATCTTTTCATCCATGAAGCCCTCCAGTTCCGCGAACTCCACGATCTTGTCATAGTGGGCATCAATGAACTCCTTGCTGTAACCTATGATCGCGCCGTTTAAGTAAACGTTTTCTCTCGCAGTCAGTTCCGAATCAAAACCTGTTCCCAGTGTGAGAAGCTGTACCTTCCTCCGATCTACCTCTATCCTTCCTTCTGAAGGATAGAGCACGCCCGCAATCAGCTTTAAGAGGGTGCTCTTTCCGGAGCCGTTGGTTCCGATGATGCCGACCACCTCTCCTTTCTGTATGTCAAAAGATATATGCTGCAGCGCTTCCAGTTCATGGTAGCGATTTTGCCGCTTTATGGCTGCAAGCAAATATTCCTTCAGGCTCCCCGCGTTGACTTCATTAATCTTAAAACGCATGCTCACATCCTCGATGCGGATGACGGCAGGTGACTGCGCAGGTTCCGTGGCTTTTGGAACCGGTCCTGCGGGCTGAGGGGATGCCTTGTCTTCCATTTCCTCCTCGGCGTCCTCCACCTCCTCAAGCCAACTCAGCCATTTTTCATCCACACTCAGATCCAGCCACTCCTCTTCTTCGTCATCTTCATCAAAATATCTCTCTTCCCGCGTCCTTTTCCATAAGAAGAACCCAAGGGTTCCCGCCGCTATCAACAGGAGCATCCCGCCTCCCCATATCAGGTAACGCAGAACGGCCCCTCCGGACAAGGTAACATTTCCTGTTTCTCTTTCCGCTCCCCGTGCCATGGCTTCGGCTACATCCGGGGTGGATGCAGCTTCTCCTGCCGTTTCCTGCCTGGCGCTTTCCTCCTCCCCTTCATATGCTGTGTCTGAAGCAGGCATATCCGCTTCACTAACCTGCGTTTCCGCCTGGCCGCCGCCTAGCGTCGTTTCCATTACCGCCGCATCTGACTGCTGCTCCATCCGGGTGATATGCAGCGCATACTGCACATTTTCCGTATCACTATGCACCGTCACGGTGACCACATTCTCTCCCACAGCAAGGGAGGTGTCTGAAACATCCACCGTTGCCCTGTCGTCATTTGCTGCAGCTTCAAGCCGCAGTTCTTCCATGTCAAACGGGACTTCGATTTCATAGGTATAGATATCTGGTTCAAAGGCAAACGCAGGAACGCCTTCAATAGATAAGCTTGACAGGGTACAGTCCACAGGAGGTTGGATTCGGACGGCCGCACTCCCCAAGGAAGTAATATCTGCCACCACAGGCACGGCTTCTGCCGCATTCCCAGCCGAACCGTCTGCTTCTGCTCCTTCCCCCGCATCCTGCGGCG
>USKC01000269.1 GCA_900555195.1 uncultured Lachnospiraceae bacterium | reverse complement strand
GTCCATTAATCTGGTTGGGGATGATATGGGAATCCTCATCGGAAAGAGGGGACAGCTCCTTCTCTTCTTCCTTGTAGGAGGTTTCAATGGTTACCTGAAGATTCATGGCTTCAAACACCTGATCCAGGAACTCGATGGCTTTATCTTCGATGGTAACTTCCTTCTTAGCCCGGATAATAGCCGGTTTGGCTCCGATTCCCAGAAATCCGGTGCTGCCTTTGTCTATCACTTCATAAACCAGCTTATCGCTGGTGGTTTCCAGTTCAATCAGCGCTTTCGTAATTGCCTCATCTACCGTTTTGGCCGAAACCGTAATCATATCCATAGCGATCCCCTCCTATTTCTTATTATTGTTCTTGCTGTTTCTCTCATTATACTTTTGAACCATAGCCGCCTTGGAGGCCAGACTGCCGGGTTTCGCATCCTTATTATAGTATTCGGTGGAATCCTTGACAATCGCTTTGGTCTTTGCCATCTTCTCCATCCGTTCTGCCTCTTCCTTCTCCGTCTTTTCCTGCATCATGCGGATGGTCTCACTGGCACTTCTCTTCATCTTCTCCGGAGGAAGACCTTTTTTCGCTCTCTTTTTATTGGCCTTTTCCAGATTCTTCTGAATCAGCTCGTCAATATCAATCTTATTAAAGTAAGAATTTAAGATGATCTGCTGCACGATCATGATGGCACTCTGGGCAATCCAGTAAATACCGATACCAGAAGCAAAGGTAAAACAGAAGAATACCGACATAAGAGGCATCATGATGTTCATCTGGTTCATCATATTGGCTCCCGGAGCCTCCGAATCCTGCTTCGGCTGGTTAGCCGTCAGAAGCTTCGTACTGAACCACTGGCTCAAGCCTGCCAAAACCGGAATCGCCAAAGCTGCTGCCGCCATAAAAATTGTGGCATCGCCGTTCATAAATTCAGTAATAATCTGAAAAGGTGTGTATGCAATATTCACACCGCAGAAATTCTGAAGCTGATGAATCGCTTCCACCGCATTCTGTCCGTTTGAAGACACTGCATTGGAAATATCGGGGAATGCAGCAACCAACTGATCCCACTGCTTGTCCGTCAGCTTATACAGAAGATCGATCACTCGATTCGTCTCAGAAAAATCATAGGAAGTCATATTATATGCTTCCACAAGACCGGTAAACACAGAATTCGTCTGAAAACCGGAAGGCAGTGCATTCACTACCAGTTCGAAATAATTCTTAACAGACGAAACGTAAGCCGGAATATTGTAAATAACCCGGTACAGCGCAAACAGAATGGGAAGCTGAATCAGCATGGGAAGACAGCCGCCCATCATTGAGGTTCCATACTTCTCGTAAACGGCCTTTGTCTCAGCCTGCATGGCCATCATGGACTGCTGGTCGTCTTTTCCTTTATACTTCTTCTGAATGGCATTCAGCTCCGGCTGCATGACATTCATTAATTTCGAAGTTCTCTGCTGCTTTACCGTCAGGGGAAAAAGAAGCAGACGTGTTACAATCGTAAACAGAATAATGCACAGACCGATGTTCAGGATTCCCACCTTGCTGGTCAGGGTGAACAGCAGGTCCATAATATAGCCGAATATATCAGCGATAGGTCCCAGAATTGCACCGGTATTTTTAGTGAGCACTATGAAATCCAAACCAATACCTCCTCATACGTTACGGAACTGGGTCATAACCGCCTTTTGCAAAGGGATGGCACCGTAAGATCCTTTTGCAAGCCAACCATGTACCTTTTAATGCGCCGTACTTTTGAATTGCTTCCAGGGCGTACTGGGAGCAGGTAGGCACATAAATACAGTGAGTTCTTACTTTTAAAGGAGACAAATATTTCTGGTAAAACCGAACCAGCCAAATCAGTATTTTCGCCACCATAAGATCACTTCGATTCCTTTTTAATGTTATGCAGTCCGCACAGGTGCAGGTATGCACCTTCCAATTGATGATAATCTGAATTTTTTGCCGCCGGTCTGGCGACAACCACGATGTTTAATCCAGTCTGAATCCTGTGTTTATTTAAACGAAATATCTCTCGTACTAATCTGCATATGTGATGCCTGACTACGCTGTTGCCCACCTTCTTGCTCACCGAAATTCCGATGCGGGTTTCCGGTTCACCCGTTTTCTCTACATACATAACCAGCAGGCGGTTTGCGTAAGATTTTCCTGTTTTATACACCTTCTGGAAATCACTGTTTTTTTTAATTGATGGGAAACGCTTCATGAATCATCCTTCATTTCCGAAAAAACTTCCCGGAATTTAAACCTTTCTGAAAATACACATTGATGGAAATAAGAACTTCCCTTAATTGCAACAAAAGGCCACAATTTCTTGCGGCCTGATGTTCTTAAGCTTTCATTAAGCTGTTAATTTTGCTCTTCCTTTTGCTCTTCTGGCAGCTAATACCTTTCTGCCGCCTGCGCTGCTCATTCTGGCTCTGAAGCCGTGAACCTTCGCTCTCTGTCTGGTTTTTGGCTGATAAGTCATCTTCATGGTTTCCTGCACCTCCTCTTTCCAATAGCATATTCTTATAAAATATGAATACACATATTCCGACTATTTTAATTAAACATCTTCTCAATTATATAGAAAACAGGTCCGCCCGTCAAGGGTTTTCTTTACGAATTTAGCCGCAAATCTGCGGGTTTTGCAGGGTTTTTCCTGTCTTTCTCACCATTTCAGCACCTTCAGCATTACTTTTCCGATAAAACCCGTAAGAACTGCGCCTGCCAAAGCCTCTGGGATTCCTGACGCCGTTACCGTCCCCAGGATCAGACCCCAAACCGCATCCACAGCTACATTTCTGGCACCTGCGTATTCTGCTGCCAGGAGAAAATAAATACTTCCCATAACCAGAATGGTATTCAGCATGGATCCTGCAAATCCCGTAATCGGAAGCGCTATGGATGTATTCACCTTAAGTTTCCTTAAAAGGATCCATAACCATCCGCTTCCCACACCGATCATCACACGGCATCCCACCGAGATCCAGACTGCCTTTATCGCTCCTGCCAGTCCCGTAGTACTCATAAAGGGCGAAAAGGCAAAGGACAAAAGAGTCGGCGCTGTAGTATTGCTGATCAGGGAACAGATCCCAAACACACCGCCTAAAACCGCGCCTGCCATGGGACCTAAAAGCACCGCTCCCAGTATTACCGGAATATGAACAGTTGTCGCCTTTATAACCGGCAGCTGGATCATTCCCAGAGGCGTATTCGCCAAAAGGATCACGATCGCCGCCATCAGTGCAACACTGGTCAGCCAACGAGTGTCTTTTCTTTTCTTATTCAATTTTTCATCCTCCTGCTACTGTTCTTAAATTGTAAGATACAATGCATGTTACTGCCTTATTATAAAAAAATGGATGCATTCCGTCAATGGGCTGCCTAAAATTTGCTGCAGGTTCTCCCTGATCTGATTCTGCAGTTAAGGCCCCCCGTGGATAACTCTCCAGGTTACATAACTTTATCCACAATTTGTGAATAACTTGTGGATAACTGTGGGTAAATGCACAAGTTTTCCCCACAGCATCTCAAAAATCCGCATATATTCTGGAAATTCTCATTGTGTATAATTTCTTTCAGCCATTCTCCCTTCTTTGTGGACAACTTCTCCTTCCACAGTGGATAAACACAGCTCCCACTGCCATTCCACATAGTTATCCACAATATTTTCCCGGATTTTTGCTATTTTCATTGAAAAATGTGAATAATTAATGTAGAATGAAATTAGATTGGGCTTTTTTACGCTTTGATTTATTAACCATTCAGGAGACATGTTATGATAGAAAAATTAAGAGAAAACTGGGATGACATTTTACTGTATTTAAAGGAAGAACACGACATCATGGACGTGTCCTACCGGACCTGGCTTCTCCCTCTGCAGCTTTACGGCATGGACAAAGACAAGGTCATTATCGTTGCCCCGGACAGCGCCATGATCAGTTATATTAAGAAGAAATACGGTTTTTTCCTGAAAATCGCTATCGAAGAGAAAACAGGGATTGAGTGCGAAGTCGAATTCATTTCCAAGGAGGAAGCCCAGAAGAATGAAAAAGCACCGAAAAAGCAGGCGCCGGCGGAAGCTCCCCAGGACGTAAGCCCCGAAGCACTGCAGAACGCAAACCTAAATCCCAAATATACCTTCGACACCTTTGTAGTAGGTGCAAATAACAATCTGGCTCATGCCGCATCCCTGGCAGTGGCCGAATCACCGGGGGAGGTTTACAATCCTCTCTTTATTTACGGAGGTGTGGGACTTGGAAAAACCCACCTGATGCACTCTATCGCGCACTTCATATTAAAGAATAATCCGAAAGCGAAAATTTTATACGTCACTTCGGAAAAATTCACCAATGAACTGATCGATGCCATCCGTAATAAAAACAACACTACCACCACCGAATTCCGTGAAAAATACCGGAACAACGATGTTCTCCTGATTGACGATATTCAATTTATTATTGGAAAAGAAAGTACCCAGGAGGAATTTTTCCATACCTTCAATACACTGTATGAGGCCAAAAAGCAGATTATCATATCCTCCGATAAGCCTCCCAAGGAAATCGAAACCTTAGAAGAACGTCTCCGTTCCCGTTTCGAATGGGGCCTTACGGTGGATATCCAGTCTCCCGACTACGAAACCCGCATGGCCATTCTC